>NZ_JBKXLD010000034.1:0-14326 GCF_047010065.1 Allobaculum sp. | reverse complement strand
GTAATGCTTTTGACGCAGCAGCCGCCCAGAAGGCTCAGATCGTAAATCATCGAAAATTCACGGCCAAAGCCGAAGGTTCCCGAGGCAGGAATAACCGGGTTTTTCAGGTTCAGACCTGGAAGCTGTACAGAAAGATCCATTACAGTACCACCTTTCCAATCGGGAATACGGGTCCGTTCTTGCAGACGCGAACCTGCATGCCGTTGCGATCCGTCATGACGCAGCCGTTGCATACGCCAAAACCGCAGCCCATGCGGGCTTCTAACGATACATAGCCTTTGGTGTAGGCATTGCTGACGGCGCGCAGCATCGGAAGCGGGCCGCACGAGAGGACAAAATCCGTCTCGATGCCCTTAGCGCGAACGCCGTCCAGAACGGTGCCCTTAATGCCGGCACTGCCGTCCATCGTGCAGATGACGGGCGAAATGCCCAGATGCTCAAATTCATCGACGTAGAAGACATCGCCGGCACTGTTAAAGCCCAGAACGACATCCACTTTAGCGCCTTTTTCAAGATAGGCTTTTGCGGTATACAGCATTGGAGGCGTTCCGACGCCGCCGCCCAGGATCAGAACTTCTTTCTGATCCGTGATCGGAAAACCGGTTCCCAGCGGACCGAGCAGCGAAAGGCAGGTGCCCGGTTCCATCGTCGACATTTTGTCGGTTCCATTTCCCATGATTTTGTAAACCAGCGTCAGGCGGTCTTCTTCCACCCACGATACGGAGATCGGGCGGCGAAGAAAGTAGCCGGGCAGCGCCACATCCACAAACTGGCCCGGTTTGGCCAGCGCGGCGAGGTCGGTTTTCAGAACCATTTTGTAAACCGAATCGGCGATGGGGGTATTGTTAAGGATTTCTGCGTTGGATTGTTTCATGTTTATTTCCCCATTTCGTTCATGGAAATCATCGAGAAGGAAAGGGATTCAAGAACTTTGAGAAGCGCGTTGGCGGTATCGAGGGACGTCATGCAGAAAATGTTATTTTCCGAAGCCACGCGGCGGATGATAAATCCGTCGTCCTCGTTTTTGCGCGAATGACGGCTCATCGTGTTCACTACGAAGTTGACGCGGCCGTTTCGGATGACATCCACAACCGATTCCACATCGCCGCCCTGATTTTCAATCTTGGCAGCGTCGTGAACGAACAGGCCATGTTCGCGCAGGAAGCGAGCCGTACCCGGGGTGGCGTAAATGCCGTAACCGATCGTCGCAAAACGCTTAGCCAGCGGCAGTGCGTCTTCCTTGTCCGCATCCGCAATCGTCAGCAGGACGTTGCCGTGCGGAGAAACTTTGATACCAGCGGCAACCAGGGCTTTATACAGCGCCTTTTCAAGGTTGATATCGGAGCCTAACGCTTCACCGGTCGATTTCATTTCCGGTCCAAGAACGGTGTCTACGCTGCGCAGCTTGGCAAAGGAGAAGACTGGTGCCTTGACGAAGACGCGGTGCGCGTCTTCCGGACGATAGCCAGGTTCATAGCCCTGTTCGCGCAGGGAGTGGCCAAGTACCGCCATCGTCGCCGCATGGGACATCGGCGTACCGGTAATCTTGGACAGGAACGGAACGGTTCTTGAAGATCTCGGATTGACTTCGAGAACATACACCTGATCATTATGATCAACAATAAACTGAATGTTGTACAGTCCGATGAATCCGAAACCTTGACCGATCCGGATGGCGTAGTCAATAATAGTACTTTTTACTTCGTCGCTGATCGTCTGGGGCGGATAGACCGAAATGGAGTCGCCGGAATGGACGCCGGCGCGTTCGATATGTTCCATGATGCCCGGCAGATAGACGTCTTTTCCATCAGCGATGCCATCGATTTCCAGCTCCTTGCCGACGATGTACTTGTCGACCAGAATCGGAGCGTCATGGGAAATTTCCTTAACCGCGTTGCCCATGTATTTCACGAGTTCATCGTCATCGTGAACGATTTCCATAGCGCGGCCGCCCAGTACGTAGGACGGACGAACGAGAACCGGATAGCCGATGCGCTTGGCGATGTCGAGCGCTTCTTCAACGGTAACCGCGGTTTCGCCCTGCGGCTGCGGGATATCAAGCTTTTTAAGCATCGCTTCAAATTCATGACGGTCTTCCGCAAGGTCAATGCTCTTGAGCGACGTACCGAGAATCTTGACGCCGTGTTCGGCAAGGGAAGCTGCCAGGTTGATGGCCGTCTGGCCGCCGAACTGAACGATGACGCCTTCCGGTTTTTCGAGATCGATGACTTCCATGACATCTTCGGTCGTCAGCGGTTCGAAATACAGCTTGTCGGAAATCGAGAAGTCGGTCGATACCGTTTCCGGGTTGTTGTTGATAATGATGGCTTCATAGCCGGCCGAACGCAGCGATTCGACGCAGTGTACGGTCGCGTAGTCAAACTCGACACCCTGACCGATACGGATCGGGCCGGAACCGAGAACGATGATTTTCTTATTGTCGGAAGGAATGCTTTCGTTTTCCTGCTCATACGTCGAGTAGAAGTACGGGGTGGCGGAAGTAAATTCGCCGGCGCAGGTGTCAACCATTTTGTAAACCGGAACGATGCCATTGGCGTGACGCAGGTCATACAGTTCCTTTTCCGGCACGTTCCAGGCTCTGGCGATGTAGGAATCGGAGAAGCCGTTTTGCTTGAGGATGGCGAGCGTTTCGACATCCATCGGTTTTGCCATCATCAGGGATTCGAGGTTGATGATGCGCTCGAGATGCCACAGGAAGAACGGGTCGATCTTCGTCATATCGTGAAGTTCTTCAATCGTGCCACCGTCGCGCAGCCATTTGCCCAGCGCGTACATGCGCAGATCGCTCTTGCCTGTGATCAGCTTGGCGAGATCTTCCCTGGACAGTTCGTCAAGATCCTTTAAGTACAGATGATCGACTTTCATTTCCAGCGAACGTACGCCTTTGAGGAACGATTCCGCAAACGTACGGCCGATGGACATGACTTCACCAGTCGCCTTCATCTGCGTACCGAGGGTACGGTCGGCGTTCGGGAATTTGTCGAAGGGAAAACGCGGGAACTTGGAAACGATGTAGTCAATCGCCGGTTCGAAGCAGGCGTAGGACGATTTGGTAATCGGGTTGAGAATTTCATCGAGGGTCAGGCCGACTGCGAGTTTGGCCGAAATGCGCGCGATCGGATAGCCGGTGGCTTTGGACGCCAGCGCCGAAGAGCGGGATACACGCGGGTTAACCTCAATGACGTAGTACTTGAAGCTTTCCGGATCGAGGGCGAGCTGTACATTGCATCCGCCGCAGATTTTCAGGGCGCGGATGATTTTCAGCGAAGCTGAACGAAGCAGCTGGTTTTCGCGGTCGGTCAGCGTCTGTACCGGAGCGACAACGATGGAGTCGCCGGTATGAATGCCGACAGGATCCACGTTTTCCATGTTGCAGACCACGATCGCGTTGTCGTTGGTATCGCGCATAACTTCGTACTCGATTTCCTTGTAGCCGGCAATCGACTGCTCGATCAGGCACTGGTGAACTGGGGAAATTTTCAGACCGGCATCGCAGATGGTGCGCAGTTCTTCTTCATTGTCCGCAAATCCGCCGCCGGTTCCGCCCAGAGTGTAGGCCGGACGGACAACGACCGGGTAGCCGAGGGTTCTGCAGTATTCCACTGCCTGATCCACGGTGTGGACGATGTCGCTTTCCGGCACCGGTTCGTTAATTTCACGCATGAGCGAACGGAAGAGTTCGCGGTCTTCCGCCTTGTTGATGGCGGAAAGGTCGGTACCGAGGATTTCGACACCGTATTCATCGAGAATGCCGTCTTCCGCCAGTTCAACAACCAGGTTCAGACCAGTCTGGCCGCCGAGGGAGCCAAGAACGGCATCCGGGCGTTCCTTATAAATAATGCGTTTGGCAAAGTCGAGGGTAATCGGCTCGATGTACACCTGGTCGGCAACAACCGAGTCGGTCATGATGGTCGCCGGGTTGGAGTTGATCAGAATGACTTCATAGCCTTCTTCACGCAGCGACTGGCAGGCCTGTGTTCCTGCATAGTCGAATTCGGCGGCCTGGCCGATGACGATCGGGCCGGAGCCGATAACGAGAATTTTATGGATATCCGTACGTTTAGGCATTCTTCTTTTTCTCCTTTTCTTCTTCCATCAGCGCCATGAAGCGGTCAAACATTTTCTTGGAGTCGTTCGGGCCGGCATTGGCTTCGGGATGGAACTGAAGCGAGAAAACCGGGTATTCGGTATGCATCATGCCTTCGCAGGACTTGTCGTTCAGCGCGACATGCGTCATTTTCAGACCCGTTCCTTTCAGCGAGTCCTTATCGACCGCATAGCCATGGTTCTGGCTGGTAATTTCCACATGGCCGTCTTCGAGATCAACAACTGGATGGTTGCCGCCGCGATGGCCGAATTTCAGCTTGTAGGTATTGGCACCGCAGGCCAGCGCGATCAGCTGATGGCCCAGGCAGATGCCGAAGATGGGTACTTTTCCGATCAGATTGCGGATCGTTTCAATCGATTCCGGCAGATCTTCCGGGTTTCCAGGACCGTTCGTGAGCATGACACCGTCCGGGCGGAAGTTCATGATCGTTTTCCAGTCGGTGTTATACGGAACAACGACGATGTCGCAGCCGCGCATCGACAGTTCGCGCACGATGCCCAGCTTGGCGCCAAAGTCCATCAGGATAACTTTCGGTCCGCGGTTTGGTACCGAGTAAAGCTTGGAGGAGCTTACGCGCTTTACCTGATCGTGCGGCAGTTCCGTTTCCTGCAGCGTTTTCACAATTGCGTCCACATCGGCGTCGACATTGGCCATCGTCGCGCGCATGGTGCCGTGTTCACGGATGCGGCGGGTCAGCGCGCGGGTATCCACTTCGCTGATGCCTGGGATATTTTCGTTTTTGCAGAACTGGTCGAGCGATTCGCAGGCGCGCCAGTTGGAGTAGTCGTCACAGAGATTTTTGACAACGAAACCGAACGCAGCCGGTTCAATGCTTTCCCAGTCGTCGCGGTTTACGCCGTAGTTTCCGATGAGGGGGTACGTCATCAGAATGATCTGACCGCAGTAGGAGTTGTCCGTAAGGATCTCCTGGTAGCCGGTCATTGAGGTGTTGAAAACAAGCTCGCCGATCTGGAAATTGTCGGAGCCGAAGCCCTTGCCTTTCCAGACGCTGCCGTCTTCAAGAATCAGCAGTCTGTCTTCCATATTTATTTATCCTTTCTATTTATTTATTCTTTCTGGTCCATACCGGGCGGCCCTCCGACCACGTCTGCATGACGCACACATTCGCTGTCCAGCCGCCAAACGGCGTATTTTTCCCTTTCGATTCAAAATCGGCGGGGTCAATGGTGTAGGTTCGATCAAAATCCGCCAGGAAGAAATCCGGGCGATAGCCTTCGCGCAGCTCGCCGGTCTTTTCCAGACCGAAGCGCTTCGCGGGCTTTGCGGCCATCCACTCCAGCAGCTGTTTCAGACTCCAGCGTTTCTGGCGGTCCACAAACTCGGTGTACAGCAGCGGGAAGGCGGTTTCGAGAGCAACGATGCCAAAGGGCGCCTTGTCCATCGGCCGCGTTTTTTCTTCCATCGTATGCGGGGCATGGTCGTTGGCGATGAAATCCAGCGTTCCATCTTCCAGCCCTTCAATCAGCGCCATGCGATCTTCATGCGAACGCAGGGGCGGATTCATTTTTTCCATCGCATCCTGAACGTCCCTGTCTTCCAGGAGCAGATGATGTGCAGTCACTTCGGCGGTGCAGTTGACGCCGTCGCGCTTGGCCTGCCGCAGTGCTTCCACGCTTTCTTTTGCGGAAATGTGATCCGCATGGTAAGCCACCGGAATCTGGCGTGCATAGCCGAGATCGCGAATGAGCTGGGCGCTTTCACAGGCGCTCGGAATACCGATCCAGCCATTCTTTTTCGCGTACGGACCTTCATGCACCGAAGCGCCCGGCGCGCGATAGTTCATGTCTTCGGTATGGCAGGAAAAGAGCACATCGGCTTCCACTGCCTTTTTCATGGCTTCCTGCATGACATCGCCGCTCGCTACGCCGACGCCGTCATCCGAAAACTGATGAATGCCGAGTTTTTTCAGCGCCGCATAGTCGGTCGGCGTCCTGCCGGCTTCATCGTCGGTGATTGTTCCAAACGGAATCACGCGTACAACGGCATCGTTCGCGATTTTTTCCAGATACGGTTCCATCGTCTCTACAGTTGATGGATACGGGCGAAGGTTTGGCATCGCGAAGATCGTCGTAAAGCCGCCGGCAGCCGCCGCCCGGCTTCCCGCGGCAATCGTTTCCTTGGCTTCGTAGCCTGGTTCGCGCAGATGCACGTGGGTATCAACCAGACCGGGCAGTACAGCCAGACCCTTGGCATCGATAATTTCCACATCGTCATCGACTTCAATTTCTGGCGCGATCTGAAGGATTTTTTCCTGATCAAACAACATTTCCAGATTCTGAAGCGAACCGTCATAAAAGATGCGGGCGTTCTTGATCTTGATGGGGTGAAGCCCGGAAAATGCGGGTTTCGTGTTCACAGAGATTTCCTCCTTTATTCGGGTTTCTCTTATTTATCGTAGATTTAACGGAAGGCTCCGTCTTATCTTTCCTGGATTCGTAAGTGTTTCTGGCCGGTTTCGCCGGCTTTTTATGGCTCAGGCCTTGCTTCGGCCAAAAGGCTCGAAGCCGAGAGCACGGCGGACAACCGCCTTGCGGACGAGGACCCCGTTTTTCATCTGCTGGAAAATGCGGCTGCGGCTGCATTCCACCAGATCGGTATCAATTTCCACGCCGCGATTGACCGGCGCCGGATGCATGATGATCGCATGATCCTTCATGCGCTTTTCCCGTTCTTTCGTCAGGCCGTAGCGGCTGAGGTATTCCTCGTCGCTCAGGCTTTCGAGGCGGGCGCCGCGTTCACGCTGAATGCGCAGCAGGATGAGGACGTCAGCCCATTCAATGTTTTCGTCCAGATCCACAAACGGGTAGCCTTCGCGTTCCCATTCTTTCGGTCCCGCAAAGCGGACTGTCGAGCCGAAGCGTTCGAGGGCTTCCTTGTCGCTGGCCGCAACGCGGGAGTGAGCGACATCGCCGCAGATGAGCACGTTGAGGTGATCAAGGCGGCCAAATTCGTTGTAAATCGTGAGCAGATCGAGCAGGCACTGTGTCGGGTGATTGCCCTTGCCGTCTCCGGCATTGATGATGGGAACTTCAATATTTTCCAGTTCGCGGAAATATTCGTCCTGGGCGCTCCGGATGACCAGAACACCGTAGCCGAGCGCCTCAAAAGTGCGCACGGTATCGTAAAGCGTTTCCCCCTTTGTCAGCGAAGACGATTCGGGGTTGAAGTCGGCGGCCTGCAGTCCAAGCTGGTATTCCGCGCTTTCAAATGAGTAGTGTGTACGAGTCGAAGGCTCAAAAAAAAGATTAGCAGTAAGTTTCCTGGATGAAACAGGAACCTGCCAATCTGATTGAGAACTATAAAAAACCTTCGCATCATTGAGAATATCGAGGATATCCTGATTGGATAAATCCTTCATAGTGAGAAGCGACTTTGGATTCATTCACTTACCTCCCTGATGTCCAGATCCATGGTGATGATCAATTTGATCTTTTGGATTATAGCGCAAGTCCCCGCAGGATGACAAACAAATTTCAAGCGTCGTACCCTGCAGGAATTTTTCCCCTCCGGATTGCACCATTTCCCTTCTTTTGGATCATTTTCAGAATGTATCTCTTCGAATTAGGAACTATACCATGCGCAGTAAAAAAGAAAAATCAGACGATCCGCGTCAGGCAAACGGAAAATGGTATAGGGGCAAGCAGAGCCAAAAGCGTAGATACAGATCGGCAAAAGTAAAAAAAACGAGATTTCCACTTTACATAAAGCGTATACATCCATTTTACCCTAAAAAAAACTGTCAAAGATTCGATGGCTGCGCAAAGAAAAAACATCCTGCAGGAAAACAGAACCAAAATGTGTAGCTACAGATTTGCAAAAAAACTAAAAAGGATATTTTCGCTTTATATAAAGAAGATATATACTTTTTTCACCTGAAAAACTGTCAAAGATTCAATTGCCATCCCAGTTCCTGCAGGAATATTCCGCCTCTGGACTTTGCCGTTTCCCTTCTTCTGCGCCATTTTCCGAATGGATCTCTTCGAATCCGAAACTATGTTCTGCGCAGTAAAAATGGAGTGCCGACCGGTTTTCGACACTCCGTTTTTCTGTTTCCTCATTTTTTCACGTTTTTTACTGCCGGACTGGGCGCACTTACGGGTTGCATCGTTTGCAGGGCTGATAGCCTTCCGCAATCAGCGCATCCCGGCTGGCAACGACATCCTTGCGGTTTTTCGGTTTCATATCCGCGACGGACTTGCAGTCGGGATGATGGAACTTATGCGTATTCGTATTGCAGACGTAGGACGCTTCGGCAGCCGGAGCCTGGGCGGGTGCCTGGGCATCGTCGCCAGAAGGAGCGGCCTGTTCCTGACCCGTTCCGCCGACGGCGATGGTTCCGTCCGCTTCATTAGATCCGTCAGCATAATTGATGGCCACACCCGGTTCGCGGTTGTACGCAAAGACGCAGAACTGCAGTCCCTTTCCGTCATCTTCGACAGATTTGGCTTCCATCAGGACACCCTGAGCAACCAGATCGTTTCCTTTGTAAATTGGGGTCACCCGGTACATGACGTGGTTTCCCGTCTGTTCAATATAGTCCCGGGCCTGTGTCTCATACGGAAGCATGCCTTTCGTATTCATCGTCCGGGTTCCGGTAATGAGGTTGCGCGGATTGGCGTTCTGACCGGAAAGCATGTAAGCCACCAGATGGCAGCGGTTGTACACATAGCCGTTTTCCACAAACGGATATTCCTTGTTTTCAAAACCGGTCGGATGCACGGACGAAATATCGCCGCGATCTTCCTCCGGCATGATTTCCTGACCTAAAGAGGCGTAGCCCATAGTCGCTCGGCCAAACGCATCCAGATCGAAGTAATGCTGGAAAGCCTGCGTCGTTTCTTCGTTTTCTTCAAAAAACGGGACGTTTTCATGAATGATTGCCACCGGATTTCCGGTATAGGGCGGAATGTCGTCCGCGGTAAAGTCGTAGCCAGGCGCGTACGGCTCGCTTTGACTGTCTGCCGCGGCCGTTTGCGAACTTTGCGAAGACAGGCTGGACTCATTTTGCAGGGAAGACGTTTGCTGACTTTGCGAAATGGAAATCGAACTTTGCGACCGGCTTGCATCCTCGACGGAAGAAGCGCCGCATGCCGTCAGCAGCGGGATCAGAAGCAGCACAAGGGCGCGGTTTAAAATCCTGGACATCGTTCTCGCCCGTTTTCGCACTCTGTGCGAAAATCGATGCGCAGAAGAATTAAAGGGGTTCATCGTCTCAGTTTCCTTTCCGTAAAAGACCAGCCCCTTTTCCATCGCCAGAAAGCCCGAAAAATCCGCTTTGATTCCGATTATGGGAAGAGTGTGGTCTCTCTTTTTTCTCTCATTCGTCTATATTTTGGACCAGTTGTCAGAAATTTAGAATTATTCGGGCACAATTATCCGTTAAATAAGGCGATTTCGAATTTCGCCGAAATCGTCTCGTAAAATTTGGGGTCCTTTCTGGCGTGTATGCGCTTTCGTCATCTTCACATATTTAGGCGCTAATCCTTTGAAATCTCTTTTTTAGAATGATTTTGGAAATGAGGAATTCCATGAACAATAACATTATTTTCTATCTCACCTTTAAAAAAGATCTTGTCTTCTTCTACGAGAATCTTCCGCTTCGCGAAGCCCTCGAACTGATGTACAAACACGGCTATACCGCCATTCCGGTCATCGGTCTGGACGGTACATACGTCGGCACCGTCAGCGAAGGCGACTTCCTGTGGTTCATCCTGCAGAAAGGCGCGGATGCAAAGACGCTCGAATCCTATACAGTAACCGACCTGATTCGCGACGACTTCATGCCGCCCGTCAACATCAGCGTTTCCATTGACGACATTCTGGAAACCGCCCTCCACCAGAACTTCGTTCCCGTCGTCGATGACCGCAGCATCTTCATCGGCATCATCACCCGGCAGACGCTGCTGCGCGCCCTGGGTTCTTCCTCTTTGCAGCCTTCGCTTGCCGCGATGCCAAATTCGGAAAACGCCTCAACGCGCATCTAGCGGCGCGATCCGAAACCTGTTTTATCGTATTGCTTTTCTCCCTTTTCTCCTTTGTTTTCTTTGCCTGCTTTTTCGGGAAGCAGGCATTTTTTCTGCCCGGACGCGCAAAATGACGCTTCTTTCCAGCTTTTTCTGAGCGCTCTGTGCGCCCGTTTTCAAAAAACCGGTGCATGGTATAATCAGTTCACCTTTCGAGGGAACAACACGTTTTTTAACAGGAAAAAATCGACTTTCAAAATCGTATTTTTCCATACAATCTTCTGTTTAAAATTCTGGAAATGGAGCTGATGTTCTTGGTGTATATAAGTCTGTCCATTCTTTCGTTTGCGGCAGCCCTCTTTTTTCTGACTCTGACCATGCAGCCGGCAGATGACGCCCGCTATACGGCCATGGATCTCTTTCTCGCTCTGCTCTTTCAAGTGCTCAGCGCCTGGCTGCTCGTCCAGCTGCCTGCGGTAGCGGCGGTGCTCAACGGCCCGGCTTCCTTCTGGATTCTCATGGCGATCGAACTGATACTTGGTCTGATCTGGGTGCATCTTTCCAAACGCATTCACTTTTCTTCCGCCAGCATGAATTCCCTGCAGAAACCGCTGCTCAAGCTGTTTTTCTGGCTGCCGGAAGAAGCCGCGGACAGCGACGATGAACTCGTCCGTCTGATTGAGGCTTCCTCGGTTCCGGAAATGGAAGAACAGCGCGAAGTACTCGAAAACGCGCTCGATCTCAACGACACGTCGCTCGATGAAATCTGTACCCACCGTTCCGATATGGTGTGCCTGTCCATGAAGGAAGATCCGTCCAAGTGGAAGCAGATCATCATGGCTAACCGGCATACGTTTTATCCGATCACCAACGAAAGCGACGACGATATCGTCGGCGTGCTCGATACCCGCGATTATTTCCGTCTGAACGGCTGGGGCAAGAAAACCATTCTCGATCACACTGTCGACAAGCCGCTGTTCGTTGCCGAAAGCAATACCGCCGATGAGCTGCTGCGCATGATGAAGCAGCGCCACACGTACATCGCCATCGTTCTCGACGAATACGGCGGTGTCGTTGGTCTGGTCACCCTGCACGACATTATCGAAGAGCTCTTCGGCGATCTGTCCGAAGAGGAAGAAAAGCGGCAGGCGGATATCGTCCGGCTTCCGCGCGGCGTCTGGCGCATTAACGGCGAAGCCGATCTGGACGATGTGTCCAAGGCGCTGGGCATGGACCTGCACCTTGATGATTTTGAAACGTTCTCCGGCTACGTGCTCGGCTCCATGGGCTACATTCCCGAAGACGGCAGCCAGCTTGAAACCCGCATCGGACCGCTGTCCATTCAGATCCGGCGCATTCAGGGACACCGCATTCGTCAGGCGCTCGTCAAAGTCGAAGATGAACCGAAGGGAAATCCCGCGCCAGAAAGCACTCCAACTGGAACCGCAAAGTCGGGCTCAGCCAGACACTGAGCGCTCCAAACGCGGAAGCCAAAGGCAGGACAGTCCTCACCATTTTGAAAAAGAAAAAAACAAATGGTCTTTTCCAGTCGCCGAATCGGGCGAGAGGAAAAGACCATTTTTGCGTAGTATTGAATTTTCAAAGACTCCGGCAGAACTCTGGAAAGAGGAAAACCTTCCGAAAGTGAGAGCTCTGTGCCTAAAACCGGTTTTCGATGACGCCTTCCTTGAGCTGCTTCATCTGCTTCCATGAGCGAAGCACGAGAATAAACGCGAGCAGAGCGGAAAGCAGATCGGCGATCGGCTGGGAAACGACCAGTCCTTCAATTCCCCACATCAAAGAAAAGACGAAGGCGAGCGGAATGAAGAAAATGATCGTGCGGGAGAGGGAGACAAACACCCCTTTGCCCGGCTGGCCGATGGCCGCAAAATACGTCGAACTGAGCGACTGAACGCCCTGGATGCAGATGCCCATCAGGTATACGCGAAGCATGATCACACCAAAGCGGACGTACAGTTCATCGCCGGTTCCAAACAGAAGAATGAGCGGTCTGGGAAAGCACTGAAACAGCACTTCGACAAGCGTTCCTAAAACGACGACCGAAATCAGACCCTTGACCATGCATTCCTTCACGCGCCCATACTGCGCGGCGCCATAGTTGTAGCCGACAATCGGCTGAAGGCCCTGCGCAATGCCGACAATGACGGAAATGAAGAGGCCGTTAAGCTTGAAGGCCACACCGCTGGCCGCGATTGGAATATTGGCGCCGTAAACGGACAGGGACCCGTAGTACTTGAACATGTTGGTCAGAAAAATCTGAACCACAAGAACCGCCGCCTGGTTGAGCGCTGAAGCCATACCCAGGTTGCAGATTTTCTTCAGCGGCGCCATGCGGATTTTGAAGCTGTCCGCATTCATATGCACATGCTTGAAGCGCGGCAGATAAAAGAGTGCGATGACAAAGCTCACGATCTGGCCGATAATCGTCGCCCACGCCGCACCGGCCATGCCCCAGTGAAAGACGAAAATGAAAATCGGGTCCAGGATGCAGTTGACAATAGCGCCAACCACCATGAAAAACATGGAAAAGGAAGGCGAACCGTCCGCCCGGCAAAGCTGGGAAATGCCGTTGCTGACAATGAGAAAGGGCATGCCAAGCAAAATGACGCGGGAGTATTCGAGCGCGTAGCCGTAGTTTTCCGGGGTGGCGCCAAAGACCGGCAGCAGAGCCGTAATGCTCAGCTCGCCAAGAACCAGATAAATCAGCCCGCTTAAAAACATGAAGCTGAGCGCCGTACCGGCCGTTCTTGCCGCCTCATCCGGACGTCCTTCGCCCAGCTGCAGCGAGTAGCAGGACGCGCCACCCACGCCTAAAAGCAGGGCGATTGCCAGACAGATGGTCGAAAGCGGAAAGACGACCGTCGTCGCGCCGTTGCCCAGATAGCCAAGACCCTGGCCGATAAAAATCTGGTCAACGATGTTGTAGAGCGAGCTCACCAGCATCGCGATGATGGACGGGAACGAATAGCGAAACAGCAGCTTCGAAATTTTCTCGGTGCCTAGTGGATTGCCGGCGGACAGTGTCTTTTCCATCGTGTACCTCCTGATCGTGCAAACGGACGAATTTCTCCGTTTTTGTCGGTGAACGCCTCCACGAAAACGTGCTGTAAAAAGGACAGGCGTCCATTTGTATACGAAAGGATAGCACACAATTATTTTCAGTACGGAAAAAAGTAAAATTTGGTGCCGTTTCGCTTAGTGGATTTTCCGCTCTCCTGCTGCGGTTTGCGGATGTTTTTTCGGCAAAAGAAAAAGTCCCGATTTCTCAGGACTTGAAATCTTACGACTTTAAAAAGGCGATAATGTCTTCTTCCTGGAGCGCGTCCACGGATTCCGGAGTATCTTCGACATCCACTTCAATGGCCAGTTCGCCGTTGTCGTCATAGACATGACAGGTGAAGGGATGTTCGTCGATTGAATCGAAATCGAAGCCGGCATTGCTCGGCAGACACTGCGAAAGCATCAGCGGTTCATCGCCGGTATTGATCAGGCGGCGTCCAATGTTCGACGGAATCTTGTGGAGACTGCCTTCTTCCAGTTCTTCACACCAGCATTCGCCGTCGCGGCTGAGGAACATGACCAGACCGGTTCCTTTCATGCAGAGCAGATATTCTTCCGCATCCGGATTGACGTGAAAATGACCTTTCGTGCAGAAGTACTGGTCATCCACCTTGCCCGGATACAGGGTAATGTGCCCCCAGTTGAGATGGCCTTCGCCCGGCTCAGATTCCTTGACGATGTGCTCATAAATCTTAGTTTCCGGATCGAGGGTCGGATCTTTGCGGCGGAAGTAATCCGCGTCTTTATAGCGCATGACCATTTCGGTCAGATTGTTTCCATTCAGACGTTCCTGCCAGTGATGGGTCAGCTGTGACTTGGTGACCGCTACACGTTTGTGATTTGTATTATCCATATTCAGTACCTATTCCCGTTTCGCTGTATGACGCAGCGGCATTCAGGCTTGCCTGCAGCCTGTCCCCAGAACGCAAGGCGGGCTTCCCAACGGGAAACTTTGACAATCAGGCAAAGGGAAAGACTCGCGTTCGGATCATCTGTGCTGGAAAGCGGGGGTTCTTTCCGGTACTCAGGTTATAGCGCTTTTGGCACTTTTTTTCGTTTATTATGCTTATTATTATTGAATAGAACTTTCCCAATCAGCTAAACTATACGGTCGGATTTTTGCGTGGACGAC
>NZ_JBKXLD010000033.1:0-21266 GCF_047010065.1 Allobaculum sp. | reverse complement strand
TAGCGTATCTAATATTCAGTCTCGCGTATACCCGTCGATTGTTTGACACTTACTGAGGACTGCTGCTTCGAACGCTTACGGTCGCCGGACACTCTGCGGCCATGCTCGCGGATTTCTTCCCAGTCTTCGAGCAGTTCATCCATCAAAAACGCGTACGCCTGCTCATCTTCCTCGCAGGCCAGGTGAGCCAGAGCGGAAAGCGCGGAATAGAGAATGTATTCTCTGGGATATTCCACGACGTAGGGATGCACCTGAACGATCTTCCGATCCAGATCGACCTGCATCGGCCATGGCTGATCGGCATGAATCTCCAGTACGGGAAAAGGTCCATCCAGTCCGGCGGCTGCCAGACGATCCGCCGAATCGGCCCAGGCTTCTTTATAGGCGATCTGCAGGCGCGCATTAAGATCTTCGCGAATGAGCGTACGGATGTGGTCAAAAACGTCCAGGCTGGACGTATAGATGCGGTATACGCTTTCCTCAAGCTTGCAGAAATCTTTACCCGGTAAAATTTCTTCGTGACAGGGGAAACCGAAAATTGTGCGCACAGAGAACGGATACCCGTTTTCCTCACCCAGATCGATTGGACGGGAAAAGTCCCGGTTTCGAATCCGCGTCGCAATCTGACAGAGAAGATCCGCTTCTCGAGACTGCAGACTCGACAGAATTTCTTCTTCTTTCTCATATAGCGAAAGAGAAATATGCAGGGACAGATCCTCCCTGACGTACAGAACAGGGGCCGGAATCGCCTTCCATTCGATGGTGATCGGAAACGGTCTCTGTCCGAGCATCAAAAGCCGTTCTCGTCGTATTTTCATATCTTTCGTATTATTCTTTCCCATTTTACTAGGCCTCTTGGTATGAATACGATGATATATCCGATGAGTTCAGCCGTGCATTTTTGAGCGATCATAGTACATTTTTTGACATTTTCCAGCCTTTTTTGGCAAAAATGTATAGAACTATTTTTTTATGAGCATTAAAAAAAGCATCCTGGTTATAAAATCCAGAATGCGGGCCTTTAGGCTTGTTTCTGCGGACAGGCGGTCAGCTTGCCCACGTATTTATTTTTTTCCTTTAGATCATTCGCCGCGGTCTTTCTCGCACCGAAGCAGTTTCTGCTTTTCCTGGATCAGCTTTTCCAGTTCATCAAGAATCGCTGAATCCTCGGTCTGACGAATGAAGTTCATCGCCAGCTCATAAGAGGCATTATCTGCCAGAGACTGGGCAATGTACTGACTTTGCGAAATAATCGGCTTAAACGTACGCGTCAGTGCATTTTTGTGATAGCTGAATCCAGCTACCTCAATAAATCCGAGCGTCTGTAATTTTTTGAGTACGATCTGGATCGTATTCCGGCTGAGTTCCGGGGAAGCCAGCAGAATTTCGTGTGCAGATATAGGCTGTTCGCTGTTCCAAAGAATATTCATTATTTGGGATTCGCGTTTGGTCAGTCCGTTTTGTTCCATAAATTCATCTCCCTATTGCGTAAAAATTCAATCCGGTTAAATTGCCGATTGAGTTTAACCACTTTCCCACCATCTTCATTTTAGTAAAACGAAATTTTTTGAACAACGATTATACAAAAGAACAGACAAAAATAATCAAGAATTTCCTACAAAATCCAAATCTGGCCTCATTTCGGCATTCAGCTGACCGTATTGGAAGAAGCGCTCTCGTTTTTGGATGCAGAATCTGCTAAAGCGTCTTCGGACAGCTCTTCCCGGATAAATGGCGCGAGAAGGACCTTGCCGGTTCCTCGGTACGTATTCACAAGGCCTTCCTTGCTGAGAAAGGACGCTGTGGCTGAAGAGCCCGGCGTTTCCACGGTCAGCGTCAGGCTGCCCGACCAGGCGATCGCGAAACTGCCGTCCACGCGCAGCACATCGTCGGTAATTTCCACAAGAATGAGCTGTTCTTCCACGCAGGGCGAAAGAATGGCCGCTGTGCCCTCTCCATCCAGACGCATGGAAAACAGGCCTTCCTTGGCAAATACGGCCGAAGACAGACTCGTCCGGCTGGTGACGCTCTGGCGTACGCCGCCGGAGCAGGCAAGAAAGCTGTTGGGCGAAATGACGATGCCGTCAGGCCACTCCGCCAGATCGATCAGCAAAATCTCATCGTCTACCGGCTCGCAGACGATCGTGCCTTCCCCGCGATAGCAGGGGGAGACGGCTTTCTGCCCCGTCATTTTGCCGGTAATCATTTTCCCAAACAGCGAAGTCACGTTGCGCACGCCGCTGTCCATTTCGCAATAACCGACCATCCACTGCATCATGCCTTCCGCAATGCGCACGTCATCGACATCGAGCGAACAGACGAGCTGGCGTTTATGCTTGCCCATTTTCGCCGCAAACCAGGCTTCCATGGCGTTTTCATACGGGATCGAATAATCCAGCTTGTGCTTGAGCACGCGAAACGGGCCGGACTGGTCTTCAACGCTCACGTTAGGGCTTGTGGTCAGATTGTATACGGCGTACATGGCTTTCTCCTTATGGCGATTCACAGACGGATCGCCGCTTTTTCTTCTTTTTCGTTCTCTCTTCTGATTTTACCGTCTGCTCCCGGCTTTTTCGATGAAAGGGTCTGAAATCGGCGGGATCCGCGACTTTGCGCGGGCGCAGATTTCTGCAGACTCCATCTGCGCTTGTCGGGTGTACGGTATTTTTGACAGAAAATTCTCTGCCCGTTAGTATTGGCTATGCACCCTCAACCCCTAGGCCGCCTGTCTGGTGACTCAGCCGCTGAAGATGCGAAAAAAAGATAACTGGATTTATATTCATATATAAAAATGTAAAGGAAAACTATCATGAATTACGGTGAAATTAAAAAATTTGATATTGCCAATGGTACCGGTGTCCGCGTTTCGCTTTTCGTCTCCGGATGCCTCAATCATTGCCCTGGCTGCTTCCAGCAGGAAACCTGGGATTTCGACTATGGAAAGCCATGGACATCCCAGACCGAAGACGAAATCTTAAAAGCGCTGGCTCCGAAGTACATCGACGGCCTGACCGTTCTTGGCGGCGATCCGTTTGAAATTTCCAATCAGGAAGCCGTATCCCATCTGGTTGCGCGCGTTCGTGAAGAACTCCCGGAAAAAACGATCTGGATGTACACCGGCTACATTCTCGACCGCGACCTGCTCGATGGCGGCCGTCGCCACACCCCATGGACCGACACCATTCTGAACAGCCTGAACGTCCTCGTCGACGGCCCGTTTGTGGAAGCCAAGAAAGATCTCTCACTTCTGTTCTGCGGCTCGTCCAACCAGCGTCTGATCGATGTTCCCGCGTCGCTCAAGGCGCAGGATATCGTCCTGTACGATCCGACCTTCTTCGGAAACGGACAGAACTAGCCAGGCCGTTCGCCTAAACGCGTACGATCATCCCATTTGAAAAACCGCTGCCTTTCAGCCGTAAAAAAAGGTGCCTTTCGGCACCCTTTTTTTGTACTTTTCTGAAACTTTTCCAGTGTAATACAGTGAAAAAAAACTTTGTTTTCGGCTTCAATCCTTGAATCAGTCATCGATTGCGGATACCGAATAGCCGGCTGCGGTTACGGCTTTTGCCAGTGCAGCTGCGCTGAGATCTTTTCCCGTTACAACTGCCTTGCCGCTGGCGAGATCCACTTTTACGGATTCAACGCCTTCTACGCCCTGCAGCGCTTTTTCAACGCGGGCAACGCAATGCTGGCAGGACATGCCGTCAATAGTCAGAGTCATCATCTCACCTCCTTCGCCTGTTTCGTTGCTGGATTTTTCCAGTTTTGCGATCTCTTCAAAAATATCGCCTTCTTCGGGCAGCGTATCTCCGCAAAGGGTAATCTGCTGCGCCGGGGCACTGTAAACC
This sequence comes from Allobaculum sp., assembly GCF_047010065.1. Lineage (NCBI taxonomy): Bacteria > Bacillati > Bacillota > Erysipelotrichia > Erysipelotrichales > Erysipelotrichaceae > Allobaculum > Allobaculum sp. The sequence continues at coordinate 17,418 of NZ_JBKXLD010000033.1, read as the reverse complement.
ATCCAGGTCAGTTCTGGATAGTCTTTCTTTAAATCATCAAATAAAGCTGTAATTTCGCCTTCGTTTTGCGGATGGAAATCCTTGAGGAAGGCACTCATCTGCGGAATGGCTGTGCGGGTTTCATAGCCGGCGTCCTTTACCGCTTCTTCATAGGCCGAAAGTTCAATCGGACGATCGGCCAGAACGAGGGCTTCGCCCGGTTTCAGCGTGACTTCTGCAGCGCGTACGCCATCGATCTTCTGCAAAGCCTGCGTTACATGCTTCTGGCAATGCGCACACGTCATGCCGTCTACGTCAAAGCGAACGGTCTGTTCTGCCGCCGGTTCGGCATTGCGCGCTGCAGGCGCTGCCTGAGCCGCTTTTGCGGATTTCGCATCGCCCCATACGAGCGGGGTTCCCTTCAGGCCTTTATGCGCCGGTTCGGACGGTTGGGCTGTTTCTGCCCGTTTCTGTGCGGTGGAAGCGGCACTCACTTCGGATGCCAGTGCAGAGGCGGTCATCTCAGCGGACGGCACAGCGGGCAGTTTGGAAATCTGGATGGCTTCCTGCTGCTTTTCGGCTTCTGGGCTTTCCATCTGGGAAATCGCCTTGGCCGGCTTGAAGAAGCGCAGACGCAGGGCATTGAGGCAGACGGTAACCGACGAGAAGGACATCGCTGCAGCGCCGATCATCGGGTTGAGCAGCCAGCCGTTAATCGGGTAGAAGAGACCCATGGCAACCGGGATGCCCAGGATGTTGTAGAAGAACGCCCAGAACAGGTTTTCCTTAATATTGCGAATGGTGGCGCGGGACAGCTCAACGGCAGTAACGACATCGAGCAGATTGTTTTTCATCAAAACGATATCTGCGGATTCCATCGCGATATCGGTACCGGACTGAATCGCAAAGCCGACGTCAGCACGAGTCAGAGCCGGGGCATCGTTAATGCCGTCGCCGACCATGGCCACGATCTTGCCTTCGTCTTCCAGTTTGCGAATAACTGATTCTTTATCGGCCGGCAGAACATCCGAGATGACATTGCTGAGTTCGAGGCCCTGCGAAACCGCCTTGGCGGTCTGCGCGTTGTCCCCCGTCAGCATAATGACATCGATGCCTTCCTTGCGCAGCAGCGCGATGGCATCGCGCGAGGTCGGACGAATTTCATCGGCCGCGCCGATGATGCCGCAAAGTTCATGATCAAAGGCGAAGAAGAGCGGCGTTCCGCCTTTGCGCGCAATTTCTGAAGCAGCTTCGAGCGCTTTTTCATCGAGCGCTACATGTTCTTCGTTCATGAATGCCTGGTTGCCGGCCTGAACGAAAATGCCGTTCACCATAACTTCCAGACCGCGTCCGCCAAAGGCCTTGAAATCCGAGGCCGCATACAGACTGCGGTTTTCTTTTTTGGCTTCTTCCAGAACCGCTTTAGCCAGCGGATGTTCCGAACCGGATTCCGCCGAAGCAGCAATCGTCATAAACGCATCGGCATCGTATCGATCGCCAAACAGGGTGAGGGATACGACGGCCGGTTTGCCGCGGGTAATGGTTCCGGTCTTGTCGAGAACCACGGTATTGACTTTCGCCAGTTCTTCGAGCACGCCGGCGGATTTGACGAGAATGCCGTACTGCGCGGCTTTGCCGGTCGCGACCATGATGGCCAGCGGCGTGGCCAGACCCAGCGCACACGGGCAGGAAATAACGAGTACGGAAATCGCGCAGTTCAGCGCAAAGCCAATGCTGTGGCCGGCGATCAGCCAGCCGATCAGGGTAACAAGAGAAATGCCGAGAACGACCGGAACGAACACGCCGGAAACCTTGTCGGCCAGACGCGCGATTGGTGCCTTGGAGTTGCCGGCTTCATCGACCAGCGAAATAATTTGAGAAAGCGTCGTATCGGAACCGACTTTCGTCGCCCGCATGACAAACGAACCGTTCAGGTTGGTCGAAGCGGACATGACCTCGTCGCCGATGGCTTTTTCGACCGGCATCGATTCGCCGGTAATGGCCGACTGGTCCAGCGTACCGGAACCTTCCACAACGGTACCGTCGACTGGAATCGAGGCACCCGGAACAATGCGGACCAGATCTCCGGCGCGGACGTCTTCCGCCGGGATTTCCACAAAGTCATCCCCGCGTTTTACAAATGCGGTTTTCGGCGCCAGACTGACCAGTTTGGCCAGCGCGTCGCCGGTTTTGGATTTGGAGCGCGCTTCGAGATACTTGCCCAGAGAAACCAGGGTAACGATCATCGCCGCACTTTCAAAGTACAGCGCGTTCATGCCGGAATGGATCAGTTCATGATCCATCGTTCCATAGCCGTACGCCATGGTGAGCAGGCCGTAGAAGCCGTAAATAAAGGATACAGAAGAGCCGACCGCAACGAGCGTATCCATATTCGGGCTGCCGTGAAGCAGAGTTTTAAATCCGTGCGTGAAGAAATCCCGCTGAATGAACAGGATTACCGTGGACAGGAACATCTGGATGCAGGCATCGGCCATCATCCATTCCATATCCATTAAAAAGGAGAACACGCCCAGCATTGGAAGCATGGAGAAGCAAAGCAGAATTGCCAGCAGAATAAGCGAAGAAATCAGCTTTTTCTTTTTGTCTTCCGTTTCCTTGCGAATGCGTTCGCTTCGATCTTCCCAGATCTGCGCGGCACTTTCCGGTTTGGAGGAACCCGTTTCCGCCTGCTGAAGCGTGGCGGAATAGCCGGCATCGGCTACCGCTTTTTCAATCTCGGCCGGATTGACGAGCTTTGGATCGTATTCCACCCGCATGTTCTGTGCGAGCAGAGACACGTCCGCGCTTTCGACGCCGTCCAGTTTGGAAACGGCCCGGGTAACGGCTGCCTGGCAGGAAGCACACGTCATGCCGGAAACGTCAAAGACTTGTTTTTCCATCTCTTTTTCCATAGGACCATCCTTTCTATACCGTGATTCTTTATGTTCCATACAGTCTGTACACCGGCGAAATCGACTTGCGGCTCCGCCTTTTTCGGATGGGAAATCCGATGGAAAACCGGACAGAAGCAAGGCGCCGCAAATCGGAGTCGATTCAGACTGCAGCCTTCAAAATCAAAAACATCGTAAAAGAAACTTCCATCGATATCCCGGATAATGCCTGTTCTCTGAGCGGTGCAGAAAACTGCAGCGAGTGCATAAAGATCAGCACTCACATCCCCTGAGTGCTTGCAGAGCCATTGTAGCACGCTCTTTTCGATCGGTCTTCTCAGAAGTTTACTTAAACAAACTCGCAAAAAAACGCTCTTTTCTGGAAGCGCTTTTCCAAATGCTGATTTTCGTTTCCAAATCGTTATTTTTTTTAGCGTCAGTATGAATTTTTTGGTATATTTTCCCGCGGGCTTAGACAAATGTAAGCGGATGTATTAATAGCAAAAACAGCGCAGGTCCAATGGATATACGGATTTTCCGTCATGATTGTATTTTTTAGCGAATAATTTCAAATTTTCATCGAATAGATATATTCCTTTAAAAAATTGCGTATTTTATACTTTTTGAGTTTGATGAGCATTTTTTTGCTAAAATAAAACCACTTGGATTTGCATGCGGTTTTCCCCGCACAATGCTGCATGCGATCCGTCCCTTCCATTTTTTAAGCCTCTGAATTGCAACTCCGAATATGGAAAGAAGGTACATTATGCTGCTGTCTGTCTATTCGGTATTCATGGCGCTTCTGTTTTGTATATGTCTGATGGCTGTGCTGGCTGTACTTCTTCATAATTCTTCTCTGGCCAGCCGCATTCATCCCTGCCTTTTTATGGCGGTATTGTGCACCTATTTCTTTCGCATGTTTCTTCCCTGCAGCTTTCAGCTCGGGGTCGAGCTGCCCTGGAATGGCCTCTTTCCTCTGATCGATCACCACCTGGAAACCGTGTCGTTTCTTGGTACGAACGGCTTTGGCTGGCTGAGCTGGATCTGGCTGGCCGGCGCGGCTATTGCGTTTGTGCGATACCGGCGACGATATGAGAAAGAACAGGTTCTGATGGATATGGTTCTCGATACCGCAAAACAGTACGCGATTACCGATTTCATCCCGGACTACTGCGGTCCGGACTTTGATCTTTATATTTCTCCGTCCGTTCCGTTTTCCTTTGTACGCCTCGATCATCATCCGGCTATCATCCTGCCGGACGTGCCGATGCATCCAGACGAATATGAGTTCATCATTTTGCATGAGGTGTGTCATCTGTGCAACGAGGACGCGCTCTTGAAAAAGCTGTATCTGACGCTGACGATTGTCTACTGGTGGCTGCCGGGCCTCACGCGGATTCGTCCCGTGCTGGAACTGTTCAGCGAAATCCGCGTCGATCGACAGATCACCGAACAGCGCACGCCGCTAAATCGTCTCAATTACTCCCGGACGGTGCTTCGCTTTGCGGCTCCGTCTTCCCGCACGTTTCCGCATACCAACTTTGTGCGGCTCTCCGCCTTTTCCCGCAGCACGTCGACCCGTGCTCTTGAATCGCGCATCCGCGTTCTGATCGACACGTCGCAAAGCGAACCGAAACAGCCGCCTGCGGCTGTTCTCTGGATTCCTTTTGCCTGCGCGTTTTTCTCTTCACTGATTCTCATTTCGATTTACGCGATCTGAATCCGGCTTTCTTTTTCAAAGATCCATCCGGTTTCTGCACTCTGCACTGCACATGTAAAAAGTCCCGAATCGAACCGGTTTCTGCCGCTTCGCATTCGGGACTTTATTCGTTTTGCAAATGGATGTTCCGGATCAAATCGATTTTCGATCCATCGGTTTTTCCGCTTCAGGACACGCTGGCTAGCGGCTGTTGGATGCGATGATCTTGACCTGACTCCAGTACTGCGCAATCGTCTTGCGGCTGTCCGGATTGTATTCAAAGACTTCGTCCTTCGCATAGCCGGTACGCGGAATGTAGGCGTTGGTGCCGTCAAACTCCGTGGCTGCCAGTTCGTCTTCCGCTTCCTTGTTGGTCGCGGTATAGCCGACGTAGGACGAGTTGATCATCTGCGCTTCGTAGGACGCTGCGTAGTTGATGAAGGCGTAGGCGAGTTCCGGATTGGCCGCGCTCTTCGGGATACACATGGCATCGACCCAGAGGTTGGTGCCTTCTTTGGGCAGATAGTAGCCCATCTGGTCGTTTTCCTGAAGGATGTACGTCGCATCGCCGGAATAGACCATGCCCAGCGCCTTGCGGCCGTTGGCCATGTTGTCGATGATTTCATCCGTTACGATTTCCGGTTCCATCGTGCGGACCACATCGCTCAGCCAGTCAAAGGCGTCCTTGAGCTCCTGAGAATCCGACGTGTTCATCGAATAGCCCAGATTTTTCAGAGCGGACATGAACTGGTCGCGCTCCGAATCGTACAGGTATACATCGCCTTTGTACTTCGGATTGCGGAAAATGTTCCAGCCGTCTTTTTCGAGATCTTCCTGGGACACTTTTTCCTTGTCGTACACAATGCCGACCGTACCCCAGAAATACGGAACGGAATACTGGTTTCCGGGATCGTAGGCGAGATCGCATACCTGATCGTCGAGCTGAACGATCGCTTCATCGACTTTTTCCGGATCGAGCTTCATCAGCAGGTCTTCGTCGATCAGACGCTGAATCATATAGTCTGAAGGAATCAGCACATCGAAGGATTCGCCGTTCGCCACCTTGATGTACATCTGTTCGTTGGAGTCAAAGTTGTCCACGACAACCTGAGCGCCGGTCTGCTGCTCAAAGTTCGAAAGCATTTCATCCGAAATGTATTCGCCAGGCAAATACAGATGCAGCGTCTGGCCCGCAAACGCCTGCGTACCGCGATCCGGGCGGAAGAAGAACAGGCAGCACGCCAGCGCGACAATGACCGCACCGATCAGCGAATTGCGCGCGGTGTGCTTGTGTGCCGAAGGCACGTAATTGGGGTCTTTCATGCGCTTTTCTTCCATGCGCTTGCGAACGACCGGGATGATGTTGACCGCCAGCAAGATGATCGTGATCAGAGCGACAAGCAGCGTGGAAATCGCGTTGATGGACGGATTGACGCGCTTGGCCATCGTGTACACCATGATCGACAGGTTCTTGACGCCTTTTCCCGTCGCAAAGTAGGAAATGATGAAGTCGTCAAAACTCATCGTGAAGGCGATCAGTGCGCCCGAGACAATGCCCGGCATGATTTCCGGAACGATGACTTTAGTCAGCGTCTGAAACGGCGTGGCGCCAAGGTCCATGGCCGCATCCGCCAGGTTCGGGTCAAGCTGCCGCAGTTTCGGGGTAACCGAAAGAATGACATACGGCGTACAGAACGCGATGTGCGCCAGAAGCAAAGTGACAAAGCCGCGTTCGATATGGAAGGTGATGAACAGCAGCATCAGACCGATCGCGGTCACGATATCCGGGTTCATCATCGGCAGATCGTTGATCTGCGTGACGTAGGAGCGCACCAGCTTTTTCGAATAGCGCAGGCCGATCGCGGTGATCGTTCCGACGATCGTCGAAATGACGGTGGCCAGAACCGCAATGACGATGGTGACATAAAGCGAATTCATCATGTCATGCGAGGCAAACATCTGCTCATACCACCGCAGCGAGAAGCCGGTAAAGCTTGTCAGCGATTTGGAGCTGTTGAACGAGAAGATGATCATGAAGAGGATCGGCACATAAAAGAAGATCATCATCAGCGTCGTCAGCAGCGCGCCGACGGGGCGTCTTTTTTTCATGCTTTGCCCTCCTTGGCCGCCTTACGGTCCGCCTTGCGGACAAGGGACATCAGAATCATCATCATCATCGCCATAATGACGGAAATCGCCGAACCGAAGTTCCATTCGCCGACGGTGATGAACTGGTTTTCAATGACGTTTCCAATCAGGAACCAGCCGCCTCCGCCGAGCAGTTTCGGAATGAAGAAGGCGGAAATCGCCGGCAGAAAGACGAGGGTAATTCCGGAAATGACACCCGGAATCGACAGCGGGAAAATAACCCGCCAGAACGTCTGGAACGGCGAAGCGCCCAGATCGCTGGCCGCCTCGACCAGCGAGGGATCCATTTTGGTCAGCGACGCGTGAATCTGCAGCACCATGTACGGCAGATAGTTGTAGACCATGCCGATCAGAACGGCGGTTTCGGTATACAGAATTTCCGCGTCCTTAATGCCAAACCAGCTCAGGACAATTGAAACCGGTCCGCCTTTGGAAAGGATGCCGATCCAGGCATACGTTCTTACCAGCATGTTGATCCACATCGGCAGCGTAATGAACAGAACGATCAGATTTTGCGTCTTCTGCTTGCAGCGGCTGATCCAGTACGCCACCGGATAGCCGATCAGCAGGCAGAGAACGGTCGTCTTGATCGCAACGCTCAGCGAGCGGCCGAGAATGATCAGAAAGTTGGGATCCGTAAAGAAACGGATGTAGCTGTCCAGAGAAAAGCGGAAAGTCGTGACTTCGTTTCCCGGCTGGACAATGGAATAAAACACGATCAGGAGCATCGGGAGCAGCAGCATCCCGGTTCCCCAGATCAGATACGGGATTGCGAGTCTGCGCCAGGTCTTCATGAGGTATAGCCTTCCTTCTCCATGACGTGAATGTCTTCCGGACCAAACGTCAGACCGACACGGGAACCTTCCTTATAAAAGTCCGTCGTATGAATCTTGAACTCGCGGCCTTTGGTCCAGAACGTTACCGGATAAACGCCCGGTTCAATTTTTTCCGGATCGAAATCGTAGGTGACATCGAGCGGAATGGACTGGTCTTCGTTGTTCAGACGCCAGCCCTGCGCGTTCGCCCACGTTTTCAGGTCGGTATCAAGCGCCACGGATTCCTTGATTTCATCCTTGGATTTAAAGAAGTTAAAGGCGGAAACGCCCTCGTTTCGTTTTTCATCGCGGACGATCTGCTGGTCGATGACCTGAATGGTCTTGGTAATCGACAGGCCGCCCTGCGTCGTGAAGGTAATCGAATACGTACCGATCTTGTTTTCCAGGTCGGTTTCGACGTGTTCGATGGACAGCTGTTCATCGGTTTCGTCATTCCAGGCCTGCGCGTCGGCACGGGCGATCAGATCCTTTTCTTCGATGCCTTCCATATCTTCCACGTCCAGATAGAAGCTGTTTCCGGAAATGTGGATGTGGCCGTCGTCTTTCTGGTTGGCATCTTCGGTCGTGATGTGCATGTTCACAGTTACGTGGGTGCCTGGTACGGTTTCGACCATCATTTCGTAAAGCATGCCCTTGAACAGAACCGATTCCACGGTACCGGTCAGTTTTCCCTGACCGACGGGAACGATATCAATGTCTTCGGGACGGATGACGACATCGACCGCTTCGCCGGGCTTGAAGCCCTTGTCGACGCATTCAAAATCCTGTTCGTCAAAGCGGACGAGTTCGTCCTGGACCATCGTGCCGGGCAAAATGTTGCTTTCGCCGATAAAGTTGGCGACATAGGCATTGACCGGTTCGTTGTAAATTTCAACCGGCGAGCCGACCTGCTGGATTTCGCCCTCCTTCATGATGACGATCTTGTCGGACATCGTCAGGGCTTCTTCCTGGTCGTGGGTAACAAAAATAAAGGTAATGCCGACTTCCTGCTGAATGCGCTTGAGCTCGTACTGCATTTCCTTGCGCAGCTTTAAGTCCAGCGCGCCGAGCGGTTCGTCGAGCAGAAGCACGTTCGGTTCATTGACCAGCGCTCTGGCGATGGCCACACGCTGCTGCTGGCCGCCGGAAAGCTGGGTAATTTCCCGTTTTTCATAGCCTTCCAGTCCGATCAGACGAAGCATACGCATGACTTTCTGTTCGATAATGTCGTCCGATACTTTTTTGATGCGCAGACCGAACGCGATGTTTTCGTAAACATTCATATTCGGAAAGAGCGCGTATTTCTGGAAGACCGTATTCAGCTCCCGCTTGTACGGGGGCAGCGAAGAAATTTCTTTTCCCTCGATGTAGACTTCTCCTTCATCCTGAGAAAGGAAGCCTCCAAGAATTCGCAGAAGGGTCGTCTTGCCGCATCCCGAAGGGCCAAGCAGAGTGACAAACTCGTTTTTGTTAATGTCGAGATTGATGCCCTTGAGAATAATCTGGTCATCAAAACTCTTCTGGATGTTCCTGAACTGAATCAGGGTATTGTCTTTTTCCATCTCTTTCCTTTCTAGAACACCGGAGGTGTCGAAACCCACAGAACGAGTGCGGGCGTTTTATAGGGGTTCTCCAGCCAGTGGCGGACGCTGCCGTCGGTATAAAACGTTTCGCCGGTGCGTACCGTCATGCGCCGTCCGTCTTCAAACGTCAGACAGACGGTTCCGCGAAGGATATAGCCGAATTCTTCCCCCTGATGATTGGCTGTCGTCATCGAGGATTTAAACGGTTCAATGCGGACCAGGATCGGTTCCATTTCGTTTTTCTGCGCGTTGGGAACGATCCAGGTAATCGTATGATCGTCTCTTTCATCGACAAAGAAATCATCCTGTCGAAACACGATCTGGCTTTCCGGCTCTTCGCTGAAAAATTCCGGAAGGCTGGTGCCCAGGGCTTCCAGAATATCGGCCAGCGTAGAAATGGAAGGCGAAGTCAGATCCCTCTCGAGCTGGGAGAGGAATCCCTTGGTCAGCTCGCATCGGCTGGCGAGCTCTTCAAGCGTCAGGGAATTCGCCTGCCTGAGGCTGCGAATCCGCGCTCCGATTTTCAAATCCATTGTCCTCTCCTTTCCGGGGCGTCCATACCGCCAAGCCCTTGCGGGCTCAGTCGCTGTTTAGCAATACTAAACAAAGAATATAACTTATATAAACGCAAAGCCCATTATATGCGCGATGCGTTTCATTGCAATTTCTAACGTCAAATAATCGAATTTTTTTACATTCGCACCCCGTTTTCGTAAATCGAGGAAAAACCGCCTTCTGCGATGAGGGTCTGAAAGCGTTCTTTTTATGCCGATGGGCATCGCCTGCGGCTTTGTTTTTGCCGGCTTTTTTCTGATTATTGGACAACAGTTTTCTTTTGAGGATGCGTTTTGCAGACGCTGTCAGACAAAACTGTAAGGAAGACCCGTGGCAGGTCGGCCCGGCGGGTGTTAAGCGGATGTTATATAATACTTGGGTTTCAGCGCCGGTTTGCGAACCGGCTTTAAAGAGAGGTAATTATGAAAATTTCCAGTTTCTGGATGGATGTCCTGCGCGGCATGGTCATTGGTGTAGCCAATATCATCCCCGGCGTTTCCGGCGGCACCATGATGGTCTCCATGGGCATCTATGACAAACTGATTCATTCGGTAACGCATCTGTTTTCGGACTTCAAAAAGTCCTTCCGTTTCCTGCTTCCTATTCTGATCGGTATCGTTCTGGCGCTCTCACTTTTAGCCAAGCTGTTTTCGTTTCTGCTGGCGCGCTGGCCGATCGCGACCAACCTGGGCTTCTGCGGTCTGATCCTCGGCTCTCTGCCTTCGATTTTCAAGCACGTGAAGCATAAGGGATTCAAGCTTTCCTACGGCCTTTGCTTTGCGGCTTTCTTCGTGCTGATCGTCGTGCTGGCCGTCGTTAACGAAAGCTCAGGAAATGATGTCGTTCTGCATACGAACTTTTTCGGCCTGTTCATGTTATTCATCGTCGGCGTCATCGCGGCGGCGACTATGGTTATCCCAGGCGTTTCCGGTTCGATGATGCTCATGCTGATGGGATACTATCAGCCCGTCATCAACCTGGTGTCCGACGGCATCACCGCTCTGCTCAAGCTCGACTGGGGCATGATCGGTCACTGCGTCATTCTTGGCGTCCCCTTTGCGATCGGCGTCGTTCTTGGCATCTTTGCGATCGCCAAGCTGATCGAGTGGATTATGAACAAATGGCATCTGCAGACAATGTGGGCCATCATCGGCCTGATCTGCGCCAGCCCGATCGCCATTCTGCTCAAGACCAGCTGGGCGTCCTTCTCCATCGGACAGCTTCTGATCGGTCTTGTCGCCGCTGCCGCCGGATGGTTCGCGGCCGGATGGCTCTCGGAATAGACAGAAATCCGCTTTCTCTGTTCCGAATTTCATTTGCGATTTCAGGATTTCCATTTCCCAGACATATCAAAGCGCCGGCTCGCTGCAAGAACGAGCCGGCGCTTTTCGTGTGAATAAATGTAAACGATAAGCCAGCCATGGGGGCTGAGAATTCAATCAGGAGTACGGATGGACGATGCGCATTTCCATCCAGGCGATTTTGTCGTCGTTCAGACGGGATTTCAGTACGTCTTCGATTTCCTTTTTGGAACGCTTTTCGTCATAGGGGACGATCAGATCGAAATAGAGAACCATCTGATTTTCCGGCGTCTCTTCAATGCGGAAGTCCTGAATCATCCAGTTCGGATTCGTTTTGCGCACGGCTTCCGTAAGCTTTTCTTCCGCGCGGGTCGTCTGTTCATCGTGCAGAAGAACCGGATCGACGTGTGTGACGAGCTCGATGCCCATGACTTTCATGACTTCGCGTTCAATTCGGTCCACTTCCTGATGGACGTCCATCAGATTGAGGGTGCCGTCCACTTCTACGTGGGCGGTCGCGTATTTGTAGCGGGGACCGTATTTATGGATGGCGATATCGTGGACGTCGATGACCATCGGATTGATCATGATCAGATCGATCATCTGATTCATTTCCTGCGGCGTCGGCGCTTCACCTAAAAGGATGTTGCTGTCTTCGCGCAGCAGACCCCAGGCCGAATAGAAAATAATGCCCGATACAACGACACCCATGTAACCGTCCAGATCGAATCCGGTAAAGCGGGAAATGAGCGTGGAAAGAAGAACCATCGCCGTACCGATCACATCGTTTCGCGAATCGATGGCGTTGGCTTCCAGCAGTTCGCTTTTATACAGCTTCGCGTACTTATGGTTATAAGCGTACATGTACAGCTTGACCGAAATGGAAAGCACCAGAATGATGACGGCGGCCCACTCAAAATGAACCGGCGTCGGATGAATAATTTTCTGGAAAGACTGCGTCACCATGTCGATGCCCAGATAGACAATGACCATGCCCATGAACATCGCGGCAATCGTTTCCGTCCGCTCATGCCCGTACGGATGTTCCTTATCCGCCGGCTTTTCAGCAATCTTGAACGAAATGATCGAAACCACATTGCTCAGCGAGTCCGTTAAGTTGTTGATGGCGTCGCCGCAGATCGAAACGCTGCCGACGAGAACGCCGATAATGTATTTCGAAAGGAACAGTGTAAAGTTGAGGGCAATGCCCACCCAGCCTAAGAGCCGGCTGATGATATAACGCAGTTTCGTCATATCGTCTGTTTTTTCCTTACGGAGAATTCGGTTGACCAGCCAGGTAACCATAATTTTGCCTTCTTTCTTTTCTGAAAATATATGGTAGAATATTGAACGCAACACGGAGACGTATCGAAGTGGTCATAACGGGCCTGACTCGAAATCAGGTAGTCTGAAAGGGCTCGTGGGTTCGAATCCCACCGTCTCCGCCACGAGAACTTAACGCTGAAGGAAGCCATGCGGCACGCCTTCAGCTTTTTTTATTTTCCGCTGGGCTTCGGCATTCGCTTTGGCATGTGCTTCGGGATCTGCTTTGGTTTTCCCACTGCGCGCCGATCCAATGTGCCTCGTTTTGCGCGTTCTGCTTTTCCGTTTTTTTGCTTTTTACGTATTTGTATTTTCGGTGTCTTAGCGGCTTTCCTGCCGGAACGCGTGCGAGTACCGTCAAAGAAAGCCTGCCGATGATCCATCCGCAGGCCATTAGTCCTATCGTATTCTTTTTAAACGGGAATGGAAACATGAACACCGAAACGCTCCTCAACTACTCCCCCTGCTTCTCTTCGGTATCCAGAAGACTCTGCACGCGCAGCGCCAGATCGCCGACAAATTTTTCCGCCTGAATATCGTCGGTCATTACGCAGAGGACATACGGACAGGATGCTTCGAGATCGAGCCCGGCCCCGTTGACCTGTGAGCCATAGGCTCCGTATTTCTGGGCAATCGGCCGATCGAGGAAACGGTTGAGATAGTTGGCCGGCTGTGCGTTTTCCATATCTTCAATCAGCTCTTCATACCGCTCAGGCGAAGCTGCGATTTCCAGAAGAACATCCACCATAACGCCCGGACTCATCAGATTGTCCATGGAAACAAAGTCTTTGTCTTCTGTATGGTTCGGCCAGCGTTCTTTCATGATCGATTTGAACTTTTCCCAGCCGCCAAGATGTTCAAACAAAATGTGGCCGGCGGTATTGTCCGAAGTCAGAATAACCTGTTCGAGAAGTTCTTCAAGATCGATATACGAACCGGCCGCATAGCGTGAGGCAATAACAGAGACATCTTCGTACATGTCGGCCCGGTACAGCAGGGGCTTTTTGAGCAGGGACGGATCTTTCTCCAGGCGGTCATACCAGATCATCGCCAGCGGCAGCTTGTACAGACTCGCTCCGGTATACAGCTCATCTTCATTGAGCGTCCAGGAAATGGAACCGTCCAGCGAATGGATGGCGATGCCCGTTGAATCTTCATCGATGGCGTATTCTTCCATAATTTTGTCCATCTCCTCATTCAGCGCTTCCTGCAGCGCCTGCGCATTGCCTTTTGCGGACGGTCTGCCGGGCGAAATGGCGTTGGCCAGCCGCAGATCGACGCCATCCTGAATGCGGCTCATCATTTCCCGCAAAGCCTGCGAAGATGTCAGAGCTTTAACCGATGCATTTCCATCGATTTCCGTCCTGTTTTCCTGCGCCATCAGCCGTTCACTGCATCCTGTACCGGACAGCCCGACAGCCAGAACAGCCGCCATCAAACACAAAGCGATCTTTCCGCACACTCTCTTCATACCCGCTTTTTCCCTTTTCCTTTCAGGCGTTGTGGCGCCTGAAAACACTCTTTTCTTTAAATCTTTCAAAATTGTACGGAGAGCCCCTGTAAAAATCAATGTGCATAAAAAAACGAATGCCTGTAAAAACAGACATTCAAAAATCTCTCCGGATCCGTGTGGGCAAAAAAGGCGGACCGCCCAAAAAGCAGAAGTTTTGGAATGGGTTCTTTCGTTTTACGTATAATACTCAAGGAAACAGAAATTCGAATACGGCCTGTCGCCGGGATTCGGATCCAAGGAGGATTTACATGTCAGAATCAAACGCACGCATTGTCGTTCTTAACTCCAGCCGTTTTGGTCAGGGCAATCCGCGTCTGGGCGAATCGCTGATGGAAGACTTTCTCGATACGCTCGCCAAAAGCGTAAATGTCCCGCAGGCCATCCTGCTCTATAACTCGGCGGTCGTTCTCGCCTGCAAGGATTCGAAACTTCTCAAGCCTCTCAAGGCGCTGGCGGATCTTGGCTGCAAAGTTCTGGTCAACGAGGAAAGTCTGGTCTTCTATTCTCTGGCCGCAAATCTCGAATGCGGCGAGCCGACATCCTTAAAGGACATGACGGAATGCATGATGGAAGCCGACGCCGTCATTAAGCCCTAACGCCAAAAAAGCACTCTTTTTCCTCGTCTTTCGTTCTCGTTTGGACGCATGTCCAGCCATCCTGAATTTTCGTAGCCGCTTTCATTTTGTGTCCTTTCCATGCAATATTTGACATCACTTTCAAACAATCTATGATAGCTAAGGCATTTCTTCCTAGCGAAGAGCTGCCGAAGCGAAAGGAGATGCAAAACGATGGAAAAATGGACTCAGGAGCAGTATGAGCAGTATCTGAAAACCAGAAAACAGAATGCTCATGACGCATTGAATTTGTACATTGAAGTGAATGCAAAAGAGATGCAGGACGAATGCGAGCCGGGATCGAAAAACCTTTCCTGCGCCTGCAAGGCCATGCTGGCGCAGATGCTGGAAGGCGACTGCTTTGTGGTAGAACCCAAAGTCAAATCCAGAATTGCCGGCAAGCTGACGGTACGCTACTACGTCGATAATCTTTCTCCGGAAAGACGGACGTGGGAAGAAGCCCAGGCCGACTAGCCGCTCTTCACCAGATTTAATGCGCCTGAACGACAGGCGCTTTTTTTATTCGCATTTGTATGCCGTTTTGCCGGTTTTGTTCCTCTTTTGCAGTATATCGATTTGTCTGCCTGCCTTTTTTTGAAAAGGACGGGCTTTTTTTCGCTTCTTTGGATTTTCTTAAGAATTTTAACAATCCTTTGAAACGCTCCCGGCAAGATGAGGCCATGGAAACGTTTATTCGAAAAGAACTGAAATACCGAATCGAGGAAGACGCCAAGGCGGCGTTTTTAAAAGAAGCCGGAGAGCACCTCATTCCGGACACTTACTTTGAATGCGATATTTACACGATTTACCTCGATACCGAACACTTTGATCTCATGCGCCTTTGCGAAGGCAAGCCCGACTACAAGTGCAAAGCCAGACTGCGCGCCTACAAGCCCGTATATAGCGAGGAGGATGCTTTCTTTTTCGAGCTGAAAAAGAAAATTCGCGGCTGCTCGTTTAAGCGAAGGCACCCGTTTACGAAAGCTTCGCTTCAGAACTTTTATGACCATCCAGAACATGCCGGCGAAAATTCCGTCACTAGAGAAATCGCTTCGTTTTTAAACACCTGGCCGGTACGGCCGCGCTTCACGCTGTACGCCCATCGCTTCTGCTACGTGTGGAAGGAAGATCCCACGCTGCGGCTGACGTTTGATGACCAGCTGTTTTATCGCGATGTTCGCCCGGGTCTGTATCGCGATCCCGACGATGTCCCGCTGCTCGAAAAAGGATGGAACATTTTTGAGATCAAGTGTTCCCGTCCGCTGCCCTTAGAACTTTGCCGCCTGCTTGAGCGTCCCGGCATTGTGCCCGGCTCCTTTTCCAAAGCCGGGGCGGCGTATGCCCGCCAGATTCAGAAAACCGACCGCCTTCCGGCGGTTTGAATCGAAAGAAAACGATTTTCCCGATCCAGCCGATTCGTCTCGGACTGTCCTCCCCCAGACAGTCCGCTTTCAAAAGACTTTTTCAGAAAAAATTCACTAGAAAGGAACCCATACGATGACTGAACTCGTTTTTACCAATCTGTTTCTTCCGACTCTTGCCGCGTTTGGAATCGGCATTGTCGGCGCTCTGCTTTGTCTGGCCGCGTTTCGGCCGACCCGCTCCATGCTTCTGACCTGCGCCTTTTTGCCGCCGCTCGTCTGTTCGTGCCTGCTTGCCGTCAACGGCTCAGTCGGCACGTCCATCGCGGTCCTCGGCGTCTTTGGCCTGGTCCGCTTCCGCTCTCTGCCGGCCAAAGGAACGGACATGATCTGCATCATTTACTCGATGGTCACCGGTCTGCTCTGTGCCTGCGGGGCGAGCCTTGCGGCGCTTGCTCTCTGCATTGGCATGGACCTTTGCATGCTTCTGGCCGCCTGGATTTTTTCGCGCCGCAGCCTCATGCAGATTCAGATCGTTGTGCCCGAATCCATGCCAAACGAAGCAGTCTATACGGACATTCTTTCGCGCTTTGGAAAAAAGGTGCACCTTGAAAAGATGAAAACCGCCGGCATGGGCACGCTGTACGAACTTTCCTATACGTTCCTTCCCAACAGCCATTTTGAGAGTACGCGCCTGCTCAACGAAATCCGCGCGGAAAACGGAAACCTTTCCGTCACCCTGCTCGATCTGCACGACGGCGGCGAACAGCTCTAAAAAGTCAGGCAGGAAAATCTTCCTGCAGGCAAAGCCAATCCATATTGTCCATAAAAGACAATATTAAAACCTTATTTGCTTGTTGTTTTCCCACAATTCCATTTTTATCCTTTCATCTGCTTTTTGAACTTTGGATCAAAAATCCGAAGGGTAAGGCGGATTTCCCTCTGCCTGAAATCAGAAAAATCCGGACGGATCCGGA
This sequence comes from Allobaculum sp., assembly GCF_047010065.1. NCBI lineage: Bacteria > Bacillati > Bacillota > Erysipelotrichia > Erysipelotrichales > Erysipelotrichaceae > Allobaculum > Allobaculum sp. The sequence continues at coordinate 659 of NZ_JBKXLD010000033.1, read as the reverse complement.
TTTTTCTTCGAAATCTATCCAACACAGGATACATTAGACCATGCCTAAAACCCATCGAAAATATGGCGTTCGCGCCCTGCTTGGCGCGGCGCTGGCCGCATCCATGCTGGCGGGATGTGTACCTTCAAAAAACACGCCGGAAACCGATTCTTCCGCGATCCAGAACGAAAAGGATCGGTTCAATAAAAAACAGAACGAAGAGAAAACGGAAGACACGTCCGAAAAAGTTGACGACGATATTGAAATCGCCGACCTTCAAAGCGTATCTTCCAGTACTATCGATCTGTCTTCCGCGTCTTCCGGTCTGAAAATCGTAAACGGTGGCACGTACACGCTGACCAGAACCGGCAAGTATCCGGTTGTCGTGGACGCCAAAGACCAGAGCGTGACTTTAAAGCTGGACGGCGCCAACCTTTCGGTAACCGACGGCCCGGCAATCTTTGTTCGCAACGCGAAAGACGTGGCGATCGAAACGAGTGCAGCCAGCACCGTTTCTTCGAACTCGCATGCCAAAGACAGTACAATTGCCGTTCTTGACGCGGCGATTTATTCCCGTGCGCCGCTGACCCTTTCGGGCAGCGCGAAACTGACGATTTCCGATGCCGCCGGCTCCGCCGTCAAAGCCAAAGAAGATCTCGTTGTCCAAAACGGAACGTATG
>NZ_JBKXLD010000032.1:0-22045 GCF_047010065.1 Allobaculum sp. | reverse complement strand
AATTTCTTGATCTGTCTGTAAAGTTTTCAAAGAGCCATCTGTTTGTGAGAAACTCGATATCTCTCACAAGGCTTGCTTATCATATCATCATCAGAAATCTCTGTCAACAGTTATTTGTGAATTTCTTTAATAATTTCACTTAAGCTGCTTTCTTCGATATCTAAAGGTGATTTGACGACTGAGAGAAGCAATTCCCCTCAGCGCTCAACTATAATAACACGGGCATCGAAGCGATGCAAGCATTATTTGTGAATTTTTAAAATATTTTCACGAGTTGATTTCAAGCGCTGTTTCCTTGCGCAAACAGCTTTCTTATTTAATCAGAGATTTCCCCTTCTGGTCAAGCATTTTATTCTCGTAAGCCGGAATTAGAAAATTGAAATAGTAAATTCCAGCCTTGGGCAAATTTTTTTCGTTTTGTCTTTCGGAAAATCCCTCCCCGTTTCCAGCCTATCGAACCGGGGAATTCGCGGTCCTTAACAGCACCAGTAGAGCTAGGGGCTGCTGTCTTTCCAGACAAAAAATCCAGCCCTTTAAAAGCGGCTGGAAACGTAAAGGATTCAGGATCAGTAAATATTTGTCTGTCCGGTTTTCTCCATCCAGGTTATCTATGTCAGGATCCCGGCGGCCCGGTTCGTATGGACGAATATGGATACGGTTTGACCGGGCTGGAAGGACTGACCGCCTGCACCGGCTGCGAGACAGCAGGAAGCATCTTGCTGTAGGTGTAGCGGCTGGCGGAAGCGGAAATCGGAGCGGTATAGACCGGACGGACAGGAACGGATACGGCGGTAAAGGCCGGTGCGCTCTGTTCCTGACTCTGGTAAACCGGCAGACTCATAACAGTAAGCAGAACGAGAGCTGGTGCCGGAAAGTTAACAGTGCAGTCCGCAAGGCCTTCAATCAGGACAGCGCCAGTGAGGCAGAGAACGAGCGGACGATAATACGGAAGATCGGCGTTGCCTTTCATATCCCAGGCAGCCTTGAACACATTGCTGGCATAGACGCAGATAACGAGCGTGCCGACCAGTCCGGAATTGAGAAGAAGATCGAGGATCAGATTATGGGCGTGCGGCGCGGGCGGTGTCATCAGCTGGCGCCAGATCATGTCGTAATACTGCGGACCGCCGCCAAAAAGCCAGTTCTGCGAAATGCCTTCGATCGCGCCCTGCCAGATTCCGATGCGGGCATCGACGGATTTCATCTCGCCAAGCCGCGGAATCAGATGCGGGAAGAGAAGAACCAGAACGCCGAGAACGCCTAGCAGAACGATGCTGATCCAGAACGGCTTTTTACTCTTTTTAAAGAACAGGTAAACCGGAACGAAGAGTACGGCCGGAGCGAGCGCCATGCGGCTGCCCGTCAGATACAGGGCACATAAGTTCAGGATGGAGGCACCTGCCCAGAACAGCTTGCCTTCGGCTTTTTTCGTATCCAGAAACAGATACAGACAGATCGCCAGGAAGAAAACGGCCATAGCCGCATACAGGTTCGGGTTATAAAACGTCAGGCGAATACGCGCGAATTCCGGCATCTGCATGAGGCCGTCCAGCAGACTCATCTGATGGATGCCCACGAGATGGCTGAACTCCGCGAAACCGCCAAGCGCAGCCAGGCAGGAAAGAACGCCGGTCGCCTGCATGCCGATTTTCAGCGTCCTCGGATTGAGTATCGGGCAGATCAGCGCCACGCTCATGGCGATGATAAACGTTCCCGCGGAATTGAGAACTCCCATGCCGTTTCCGCTGGCCAGCGAGGAAAGCATCTGAAGGGATGCGAACGTATAAATCCAGAAAGCGCCAGGCTGTCTTGCAATTGAGGATATCAGTTTTCCTTTACACGCCGCGATCAGAACGACAACGGCCAGTATTGCCGTCGCGTATTCAAAGGGCAGGAAAAGAAGACCGGATCCCGCGATCATGATCCACTCATCCATGGAAGAGGAAGCCTGTACGTCATCTGTACTCTTATTTTTTATGTGAAGGAAAGCGTTTGTAAGGGCCATCGGCCTCGGCCATTGGCCGTCACTTTCCTGAATTTGACTGATCCTTTTTCTCATAAGGAAGAATTTACCACAATCTGTAAAGCCGGTCTTCATCCTCGCATTAATGTAAGCCCGTACATTTTTGTAATCGCTTCCTGTCAATCTGTTCAGGTGTTTTCTTTCCATAATCCTTCGCATTTATGACAGTTTTGTACGATTTCACAACGATTCTTCCCTTTTTCCTGCGTCATTTTTGCGGGCGTTGTTCGGTTCGATCCGCCCGTTTTCCATTCTGGAAAACAAGCCGGCCGCTCCCTTTTTCCACACCTCTTCCGCTTCCTTTTCCGATACAGAAAAGACGCAGAGCCCCGGTTAAATAGGGGCTCTGCGTCAGAAATCTTGAAGTCTATGGAATGATCCGTTTGAAGGACAGCCAGAAGCCGGGGGCAGCCGGATTTCGTCGATCCTCAAAACCTTAAGACTTTCAGGTCGATATTCTGAAATGCGGTGTTTTAGAGAATATCGATGCGTCCGCGATATTTCTCGAGATACTTGCTGTTCCATTCGTCGCCATGATCCACATTGCCGGATACCCAGATTTCCGGATCCACGCCGCGATCGAGCAGACGGTCAACGACTTCCGCCATGATACCGATCAGAAGGTGCATGCCGACAATGGTCGAGGGCGAAGCAAAACGTACGCCTTCGGGCAGACGCTCGTCTTCCAGAACGGCATCGCCTTCAATGCCGCAGGCATCCAGAACGAGATCGCTGACATCTTTCAGTTTCAGGCCGGAGGAGTGGCGGGAAGCGTATTTGTTCGTATAGTCCAGAGACGTCAGGGCGATGACTTTCATGCCTTTCTTATGCGCAGCAATCGCCATATCGATTCCTGCCGGGTTGCGTCCGGAAATGGATACGATGAGCATGATGTCCTGAGGCTTGGTCACAAAGCCTTCCAGACATTTATCCGCCGTGTTTTCCAGACGTTCCATAATCTGGCACAGACGAATATCGGGATAGATGGCATACTGCGGAACCAGAATAGCATTGACCGGAACCAGACAGCCGGTGCGGTAGCACAGCTCTTCGCCAAACATCTGGGAATGACCGCCGCCAAACACGTGGAGCACGCCGCCGTCGGCCATGGATTCAGCAATCATTTCTGCAGCCTGATCGATCGCCTCTTCCTGCTCCAGAGATTTTGCCATCTGCTGCTGGCAAACCTCAAAAAACCGCTTTGCGTTTTTCATTTTCAATTACCTCTCTTTAATCGAAGCTCAAAAAATGTAAGGGCTCTACTTATATATGTAGCGTTGCACCCCTGAGAAATCAACAAAGTGCCGGTAATTGTCCGCGCTGTGCATTAACCGATTTTCCATTTCAAACGTTTGGTCCAAGGGAATCGATCGTATGGGCCCACTTGTCTTTACGAGTTCTGGCGGTCCTTCAGACAGCGCATGTTCTGACCAGGCTTCTTCGTATTGTGTTTCTTTATGCCGCAGTTCTGCGTACTTTCCTTCTGAAGGGGGATAAAAAAAGGATGCCCTGAGGCATCCAGAAATCTAGCTCTTCTTGAAAATAATGGTTTTGGAGAAAAAGTAGTTGAGGGCGATGATGATGATATTGGCGATGACTTTCCAGAACAGTGCCGGCCAGTTCATCATATCGACCGCGAAATACATGATCGCCAAATCGAAAATTTCGGAAACGAAGCGAAATCCCGCAAAGGAAACGAATTCACGGATATCCCGCTTCCATCCCTGATGACGGGAATTGAAGACGAACAGCTTGTTCGTGATGTACGCCACCAGAACCGCCGCAATCCAGGCAAGAATGTTACTGGCGGTATTGGAAATGTGCATCTGATCGTAGCTGATATGGTAGACGAGAATATTGGTCGCGGTCGCAAATACGCCCCAGAACGCATAGCGAATGAGTTCTTTATATTTAATCAGCAGAGCCTTTATCTTGTCGATCATACGTTCCTCCCGTGTTTGTTCTATGGCTTAACGAATTTGAACATCCTGTAAGGATCAAACACGTATATTGCTTTCAAGTTAATAAGACTAAACATTTTATCAGGCCGGCGCACGAAATGCAAGAAATTGCATGCGATCGGCTCCTGTTCAAAATGTCCGTTCTGTCTAGAAAGACAGGCAGAAACCGTTTCGATTCCGCCGTCTTTTGAAATATGATTTACATCTATCCATTTTGCGTCCGCAAAATGTGAACATTTTAAAAGATTTATGGAAGATTGGCGATTTTCTTTTTCACCAGAGAAATCCTTCGTTTCAAAAAGAAAACCCGCTTGCGCGGGTTCTTTTTGATTCAGGATAGATTTGAAACTGGAAGCGATCGACTACTTCGCAGCTGCCATCTGGGCAACAACTTCAGCAGCGAAATCTTCTTCTTTCTTTTCGATGCCTTCACCAACCTGGAAGCGGATGAATTCAGCAACGGAAGCACCATTCTCTTTGAGATACTGGTTAACTTTCTTCTTGGAGTCGAGGAAGAATTCCTGATCGAGGAGGCATTCATCCTGGAAGTGCTTGCTGACTTTTCCTTTGAGGATGCCGGCAATCATCTTTTCAGGTTTGCCCTGCAGTTTCGGATCTTCTGCGATGATCTTTCTCTGAACTTCTTCTTCGTGAGCGAGTACGTCAGCTGGTACGTCAGCCTGGCTGATGTAGCTTGGACGCATGGAAGCAATCTGCATAGCGATGTTCTTCGCTACTTCTTCGCTTCCGCCGCTCATTACTGCAAGAGCGGAGATAGCGCCTTTGTTGTGCATGTAAGCGCCGAAGATCTGATCGTCTGTCTTCTCAACGATAACGAGACGACGCAGAGTGATTTTTTCACCGATGGTTGCTGTAGCGGAAACGATCAGGTCGTTGATGGTGCCGGAAGGCGTAACGATCTCGAGGGCTTCTTCTACAGTAGCCGGTTTCTTTTCGAGCAGAACACCCTGGATGGTGTTGAGCAGTTCGAGGAACTGATCGTTTTTGGAAACGAAGTCAGTTTCGGAGTTTACTTCAAAGATGACCGCGGTATTTCCGTCTGTTGCTACGCGGGTCAGACCTTCAGCAGCAACGCGGCCAGCTTTCTTTGTGCTTTTTGCAATACCGTTCTCACGCAGCCAGTCAATGGCTTTTTCCATATCACCGTCGGTTTCAGTCAGGGCTTTTTTGCAGTCCATCATGCCCGCGCCGGTTTTTTCGCGGAGTTCTTTTACCTGTTTAGCAGTAATAGCCATAGTTCAGTCCTCTTTCTGTCCGACTAAGCGGCTGTATTTTCAGCAGTTTTTTCTTCTGTTTTTGCTTCAGCTTTAGCTTCTGGTCTTGGTCCTCTTGGGCCCTGGCCGTCTCTTGAACCTCTGTAGCCCGGACGGTTGCCGTAAGGACGCTTGCCAGCATTGCGGCGTTCCATATTTCTTTTACGACGCTCTTCAATACGGGCTTTACGGCGTCTTTCGTTTTCAGCAATCTGAGCTTCAACATTGCGGACAACGTCTTCCATGTTGACATCTTCTTCAGGATTGTCGAGGTATGCGATTTCAAGCAGGCCGCCTTTTGCGTCTACGATAGCGTCTGCAAGAATGGTTGTGAGCAGTTTAATGGAGCGAATTGCATCGTCGTTGGAAGCGATTGGGAAATCTGCATCTTCTGGATCGCAGTTGGTGTCGAGCAGAGCGAATACAGGGATACCCAGTTTTTTAGCTTCGAGTACAGCGATGTGTTCTTCCTTCGGGTCAACGATAACGATGGCATCCGGAAGTTTTTTCATTTCCTTGATACCGCCAAGGGAAGATTCGAGTTTCGCTTTTTCTTTCAGGATCTGAGCCTGTTCTTTCTTCGTGTAAACTTCGAGTTTTCCGCTGGCTTCCATTTCTTCGATTTCAACCAGACGTTTGATACGTTTCTGGATGGTGCGGAAATTGGTGAGCAGACCGCCCAGCCAGCGTTTGTTTACATAGAAGGAACCAGAGCGAAGAGCCTGTTCTTCGATGATTTCAGCAGCCTGTTTCTTTGTGGAAACAAAGAGAACTTTTCCTCCGCGTTCGGAGATGGCTTTCAGTTCGTTGTAGGCATTTTCTACCTGTTCAAGAGTTTTGTTGAGGTCGATGATGTAGAGCCCGTTTCTGGACGTATAGATATACGGTTTCATTTTTGGGTTCCATTTGCGGGTCTGGTGTCCGAAGTGAACACCGCTCTCCAGCATCTTCTTCATGGATACAATGTTTGACATAGTTTGTCCTTTCCGTTAGTCCTCCACCCTTTCAAAGGGATGCAACATTTCCATGCACGGGCATCCGAATTCAGGGTGTGTGTAATGTAATCCGCGGTTAAAACCGCAATGAGCATTATAGCAAAGCCCTTTTCAGATCTCAAGGATTGAGACACTTACCGTCCGAAAAGTTCATACGTAAAGTGCGAAAGCCGGATTTCACCGGCGTGCTGCAGCTGGAGTCCAGTCCGAATTCCTTTTTTTCGACGAAAAAACTTCTGTTTTCTCCAGAAAACAAAAAGCTTCCGCAAAGCCGAATACAGTCATTACGGAAGCCTGAAGTACTAAGAAAGAAATTCGTACGAAGACAAAATTTTGTACGAAGACAGAACGTGAAAAATCAGGACGTCTTCTCGTCGACCATGAAGTCTTCAAAAGCTTTCTCGCAGATTTTCTGCAGTTTCTCTGTGGAAACGTGCGTATACACCTGCGTCGTCGACAGTGAAGAGTGTCCAAGCAGTTCCTGGACGACGCGCAGATTGGCCCCGCCGTCGAGCAGATGGGTGGCAAACGAATGGCGAAGCATGTGCGGATGAACGTTCATGTTCATGCCGATGCGATCCGCGTGGCTCTGCATACGGTACTGCACGCCGCGAGGCGTCAGCGGCTTTCCGTTCTTGTTATAAAACAGAAGTCCCTTCCCCGCAGACTGCGCTCGATATTTCAAAAGCAGCGGTATGAGCCATTTGGCAATGGGAACCACACGCTCCTTCTTTCCCTTGCCGACAATGACCAGTACGCGCTGATCCAGACGGATCTGCTCCCACATCAGCGAACACGCTTCCGACACACGAAGACCGCACGCGTACATCAGCGAAAACAGTACCTGATCGCGAAACTCAAGCGGATTGGACAGATCAAAGCCGCTGAGAAATTCCCGGACTTCTTCGACAAACAGAAATTCCGGAAGACTCTTTTCTTTCTTGAAGCCGTGAATGCCTTCAATAGGTACCTGCTCCATGCGGCCGCTTTCAAGCATCCAGTGATAGTAGGAGCGCAGCGTGCTGAGCTTGCGGCACATTGTCGAATTGGAAAGCATTTCGTTTTGCGGACTCTGGCGCAGATCCGCCAGAAATTCGAGAATGGCCAGCCGGTCGGCCTGCAGGTCGCTTAAGTGATGCCGGTTCAGCCAGTCCTGAAACTGACCCAGATCGTGCAAATACGCCTGGCTCGATGCGTCAGAGCGCGAGTTGGCGTAATACTGAAAACGGATGAACGCCTGAATGCGTTCATCCATTTTTTCATTTTCTAAACCCGTAGGCTGAAGAGGTGCGGCCGAAACGGAATCCTCCGTTCTGTTTTTGACTGTATCCATTTTCTGCCGCCCCTTTTCTATTGGAATTTTATGTTCTTATTTCTGGTTCTTACTTCTAGTTCTTGCGTCTGGTTCTTACGTCTGATTCTTGCTTCTCGTTCTTGTTTCTTTTTTCGGCCGTTTCTATTTTGAGTCGTCGGCCGATCCATTTTCCTTTGCGGGCTGATCCGCATTGACCAGAGCGGCCACTTCGTCAATTCGAGCCAGCGCATTGGCAGCAAGCTTTTCCTTGCGCTCTTTTTTCTTAACCTTTTCGGTCAGTTCAAAGATGCCGAAGTTGGCGTTCATCGGCTGGAAATGCTTCGGATCGGCATGGGAAATATAGTAGGCCTGTGACCCGATAGCCGTCTGGCGGCCAAAGAGAACTGGTTCTTCGCCTTTGAGCTGTCTGGCCATTGCGATGCCGGCCACCAGTCCGGACGCGGCGCTTTCCACATAGCCTTCGACACCGGCGATCTGTCCCGCAAAGAACACATCCGGGCGGCTTTTCAGGCGATACTGCTCATCGAGCAGAAGCGGAGCCTTTAAAAACGAGTTTCGATGCATGACGCCATAGCGGCTGAAGACCGCGTTTTCCAGACCGGGGATCATCCGGAACACCCGTCTCTGTTCGGGCCAGGTAAGATGCGTCTGGAAGCCGACGATGTTATAGAGAGAACCCGAAAGGTTGTCCTGGCGGAGCTGAACAACCGCTACAGGGCGTTCCCCTTCCCGTTCGAGACCGACCGGCTTGAGCGGACCAAAGAGCAGCGTCTGATAGCCTCTTCGTGCCATTTCTTCGACCGGCATGCAGCCTTCGAACACTTTGGGATCTTTTTCAAAATCGTGCAGTTTCGCGCATTCCGCTTCGATCAGCGCGTGATAAAAGCGGTCATATTCTTCCGCATTCATCGCGCAGTTAATATAGGAAGCTTCGCCGCGATCGTAGCGGCTTTTGAAATACGCCTTGGAAAAGTCGATCGAATCTTTTTCGACAATCGGTGCGGCGGCATCAAAGAAATGCATGCTGTCGATGCCGGTCAGCTCTAGAATCTGATCCGCCAGCTTGTCCGAGCAGAGCGGGCCGGCTGCAATGATGACCGGTCCTTCCGGAATTTCGGTGACTTCCTGACGTGCAACCGTAATATTTGGATGATTTTCAATCGTCTCGGTCACGATCTGCGAGAAACGCTCGCGATCGACGGCCAGTGCAGAGCCGGCGGGCACGCGGCTTTCGTCGGCTGCCTTGAGAATCAGCGAATTGAGCCGGCGCATTTCTTCTTTCATTACGCCGACTGCGTTGTTGAGCGAATCGGAGCGCAGCGAATTGGAGCAGACAAGTTCCGCAAATCCGTCTGTATGGAATGCAGGCGGATAGGCAATCGGCCGCATTTCATACAGCGTGACGTCAATCGAACGGTTTGCAAGCTGCCAGGCGGCTTCACAGCCGGCCAGTCCGCCGCCGATGACGGTTACTTTCGTCTCGCTCATCAGCTGTTTTCTCCAGACATGGAAGCCACGGCGCTCTGTTCCGCTGCCGCTTCGGCAGCGGCTTCAACGGCCGCATCCACCGCAGCGTCTTCCGCAGCACTCTGGGCCGGATCGACGTCTTTTGCGGCTTTTGGCGTCTTTTTAATGTAGCGGCACTTTGGATAGTTGGAGCAGCCGACGAACGGTTTTCCGTAGCGGCTGATGCGTTCAACAAGCGGGCTGCCGCATTCCGGACACATTTCGCCGGTCGGCTTCGGTTTGGCTTTTTCCTTCAGCGGTTCAATGTGCTTGCATTCCGGATAGCGGGTGCACGCCCAGAACGGACCGAAGCGGCCTTTCTTGATCTGCATGTGGCTGCCGCATTCCGGGCAGATCTTTTCGGTTTTCGCGAGTTCGTTTAAAACGGGATCCGCGTTTTCGGTATATTTGCACGTCGGGTAGTTGATGCAGGAAATGAACTTGCCGTAGCGGCCGTTGCGGTAGACGAGATCGCCTCCGCAGTCCGGGCAGGCGCGGCCGACTTTTTCAAGTTCCTTCTTCGGCATCTTCTCGTAGGCTTTTTCCACGAGCGGTTCGAAGTCATCGTAAAACTCCTTCAGGAATTCCACGTAGTCTTCCTGGCCTTCGGCAATAATGTCCAGGTTCTTTTCCATGTCCGCGGTGTACTGGACGTTAATGATCTTGCGGAAAAATTCCTGAAGCTTGGAGTTGGTCAGTTCGCCCTGTTCGGTCGGACGGAAGACTTTGGTCTTCGAGCCTTCGCTGCTCGGTTCCAGTGTAACGTAGCTGCGGTTTTGCAGGGTATCGATAATCGAAGCGTACGTCGACGGACGGCCGATGCTCTTTTCTTCGAGCGTCTTGATCAGTCTGGCTTCGGTATAGCGTGCAGGCGGTTCGGTGAAGTGCTGGCTGGACAAAATTTCGACGCGGTTCATCACTTCGCCCGGTTTCATGACCGGCAGCAGGCTGTTGGTCTGCTTTTCGTATTTGGAATACACCTTCGTGTAACCGTCGAACAGCATCGTCTGGCCGCTGGCGCTGAATTCGCAGCCGTCGGCTTCGAACTTGACGCTGGTCACATTGAACTGTGCATCGGCCATCAGAGAAGCCAGCGTTCTTGCGTAAATGAGCGAGTACAGACGGTACTGTTCGTTGGTCAGATACGGACGAACCTTGTCCGGCGTCTGGGTGATGTCCGTTGGACGGATGGCTTCGTGAGCGTCCTGCGCGTTTGTGGAGTTTTTCTGGTGCGCGGTGCCTTTGTAGTCGGAACCGTATTCGCGGTCGATGTAGTTTTCCGCATCGGTTACGAACAGCGGAGAAAGACGGGTGGAGTCGGTACGCATGTAGGAAATCAGACCGGTGGTCGTTCCGCCGAGGTCCACACCTTCATACAGCTTCTGGGCGATGTTCATCGTCTTCTTGGCGCCGTAGCCGAGCTTTGTGGACGACTCCTGCTGGAGAGTCGACGTCGTAAACGGGAGCTTTGGCGCTTTGCTTTTCTTGCGGGTGCTCACGCTCTTTACGGTAAAGGGGATGGATTTGGCCCGCTCGAGAATCGCGTTAGCTTCCTGTTCGTTTTTGATTTCGGCTTTCTTGCCGTCGACTTTGGTCAGCGACGCTTCGAACGTCGAGTTGCCTTTTTTGACTTTGGCTTCGATCGTCCAGTATTCTTCCGCAACGAATTTGCGGATTTCTTCTTCGCGCTCCACGATCAGGCGCAGGGCAACGGACTGAACGCGTCCGGCGGATTTGGACTGGATCTTGTTCTGGAGCAGTTTGGACAGCTTGAATCCGATAATGCGGTCGAGAATACGGCGGGCTTCCTGCGAGCGCACCAGGTTCATGTCGATCTGGTGCGGATCCTGAATGGCCTGCGTTACGACCGGCTTGGTAATTTCATGAAAGGTGACGCGGTTGTTGTCATCCGTCGAAAGACCAAGTTCTCTCGCCAGATGCCAGGCGATGGCTTCTCCTTCACGGTCCGGGTCGCTTGCCAGAATGACACCGTCGGATTTCGACGCGAGACTTTTCAGTTCTTTTACGACTTCCTTCTTTTCCTTGGAAATGCGGTAGGTCGGTTTGAAGTCGTGTTCGATATCGATTCCCAGACCGCCTTTGCCGGAGGTCGCAAGATCGCAGATATGACCTTTGGAGGACACAACTTTATAGCTGTCTCCTAAATATTTTTCAATTGTCTTTGCCTTGGACGGCGATTCGACAATAACAAGTTTCTTTTTCAAATTGGAATGCCTTCCTTTCTCTAAGCACTCCATGCGGCTTCGGGGTAAATTCCGGGAGGAACCTGCAGCCGGAATTCGCCATTCTGGACGAGCGGTCTGCACCTTCCCGGCAGGGGAGTGCTGTTTATTGAAACGTTCATAGTTCTAACATCAGATTCCGCGAGTTTCAATTCCTTTTCCTGACAAGTGTAATTCCGTTTCAAAACAAATGCCTTCCTGCACTTTGGAGTCGATCACGGATTAAGGCGCGTCCTTTTGCGGATGGAACCTGTAGAGTATGAAAACAGATTCCGCCCCAAACGTCATTTTTCAAAGCCTGCGATGGGAAATTTCCATACAGAATGCTCATTTTTTCACAGACGATCTGGCAATTGCTTTTCTTGCGTTCTGAATTGAGATCCTGTCCACTTCCGATAGGAAAGTATCACGAGCTCATTCAAGCCGGCTCACGTTTTAACCGTAATTCGACTACTTCCAAAACTAGAACAGGCGTCTGAATCGTCCATTTAAAAACACAAAACTAGTCATTTCTTCAATTCGTACATTCGACAGGATGAAGGATATTTCATTTTCAGTAAAGAGACAAATTGCGGCATTCGCCTGTCCATGAAAAAAACGCCTCAGAATAACGTGAGACGTTCCTGTTTTTCTAAAATGCGGGCGACGGGACCAAAGCTTTTACGGTAAAAGTCGGTCACGCCATACTGTTCGATGGCTTCCAGATGCTTTTTCGTCGGATAGCCCTTATGGGATTTGAGTCCGTACCAGGGATACGCTTCATCGAGCCCAAGCATGTAATGATCGCGGGTCACTTTGGCAAGAATGCTGGCAGCCGCAATCGAAATCGATTTTGTATCGCCCTTGATGACGGCTTCGTGATGATCGCAGTTTCTCAGCGGCATCGCATCGCTCAGCACAAAGTCCGCCTGCGATTTTTCTGCAATCTGTTCCATGGCCTGCTGACAGGCGCGGTAAATATTGAGCGTATCGATCGTCTGCTCCGAAACGAGAACAATCCAGTAGGCTTTTGCGTCCTGGACGATCTGCGCGAACAGCGCTTCGCGTTTCTTTTCCGAAAGCTTTTTGGAGTCGTTGATCGCTTCGTTGACATAGCCCGGCTCAAAAATCACGCCAGCAACGACTGCCGGTCCGCAAAGCGGGCCCCGGCCGGCTTCATCCATGCCAAGAATGTATCGATACTGGCCCCAGAGCTCTTCTTCCATTGGATGCTTCATAAACGACAAGGACCTCGACTGTCCTATTCTGCCGAACTGGCTGGTTTGGAAGCGTCTTCTGCCTTTTCTTCGGAAGAATCCGAGACAGAGGTCTGGTCCGCGCTTTCCTTTTGAGGCGGCAGTTCCCACGTAATGCGGCCAAGCTTGCCGGAACGGATGTCCTGAATGAAGGTGCGCATGGTACGGTTTTCATCCACGGATCCTCTCTGAAGCCAGCCTTTTTTGCGGGCGGCCGCTTCGAGCGTTTCCCACGGCGTCTCTTCGATGCGATCGAGCGAATACGTCTTGAGCAGCGCTTCGGGATTGTGTTCGCACAGGAATCCGGCGCAATAGAGAGCCACATCGTCCATGTGCACGACATCGTCCTTGATCGATCCTAACGCGGCCAGAATCAGGCCGCTGTGCGGATCGTCAAATTTTGGCCAGAGTACGCCTGGCGTATCAAGAACTTCCAGATCGCTGCCGGCTTTGATCCACTGCAGAGATTTGGTGACACCGGGACGGTCTCCGGTAACGGCAGCTTTGCGGCCGGCGAGTCCGTTAATAAAGGTGGACTTGCCGACGTTAGGAATGCCGACGACCATGGCGCGCAAAGCCCGCGGACGAATGCCGCGCTTTTTCTGCTTTTCAATCAGCGCCTTATTGAGTTCGAGACTTCTGGAAATGATCTTGTTGCGAAAGCCGCCTTTAATCAGATCAACCGCCATGGCGGAGACATGATCGCTCTGCAGCGCTTCAATCCAGGCTTTCGTCTGCACCGGATCGGCTTTGTCCATCTTGGACAGAAGGACAAGACGCGGCTTGTTTCCCGCCAGCTCTTCGAGCAGCGGGTTGGCCGAAGAAAACGGCATGCGCGCATCGCGGATTTCGATGATGAAATCCACTTTCTTCAGGTTTTCCTCCATCTGGCGGCGCGCTTTGGCCATATGTCCAGGAAACCACTGAATAATTGAAGAAGGCATTATTTAACCCCCAGTTTGTTGAACGGGAACAGGACGAGAACGCCGGTTCCGAAAATTTCATCGCGTGTGATCGGGCCGACATCCGGCGAACGGGAGTCCATGGATTTCATACGGTTGTCTCCCATGACCCAGTACTCGTCTTCGCCCAGCGTTACGGGACCAAAATCAAAGGTGAAAGGTCCGTAGTCCTGCTGGTTGTGTTCGGCTTTATAGGAAGCCAGAGCGCTGTCGATAAAGTCCTGCTTCAGATAGGCGCTCTCATCGAGCTTTACACCGTCAATGTAAACGTCACCGTTTTTGGCTTCAACGGTTTCGCCCGGCAGGCCGATGACACGCTTAACCCAGCGCTCGGTCTCACCGTCTTCATTTTTCTGGTTGACCACAACGATATCGCCGCGCTGCGGATCCGAAACCATCGGGGAAATCACGCTGGTAAATCCATATTCGCCATCCTGCAGCGTCGGGTCCATGGAGTGGCCGACAACGGTTACGGGGTGTGCGATAAAGTTTACAAACAGCATGATGACAATGGCACTGATCACAAACACTTTGACGAAATCCAGAATGTCGTCAAGCAGGGTGCGGTTATCTTCGTACTGATACTGTTTCTTTTTTCTAGCCATACTGATTCTCCAATTTCTAATCTCCGTCTTCTGCGGACGGTTCGGGTTCGGGTATAAACGTTCGAATCGATACAGGACCGGCGGCCTTATATGCCGCGTCCGTCATTTTGTATCGTTCTGACTTTTTTCTCTGAATTCGCCTGTACAGACTGCGAAAAGAGACTCTCTTATTATAAACAGATTTTTTGCGCGTCCAATGTGAGGCCAAAAAGCCCACTCGCTGCCGGATGTACAGGTTCCACTATAGCGGCTAAACCTTAAAAAAAGCAGAAAAGCGCAAAAATCAAAAGGCGCTCTTCCCCGTTTTCTATACATCCCTGTCGAGAACGGAAAAAACGCGTCGACCGCGCATTTTGAAATGACGATAATACAAACAGACAGGCGATACTCGCCTGCGCAAGGAGAGCGTGTATGAACGTTACTGTTTTAGGCTGCGCCGGCTGGATTCCTGGTGCGGAACAAACCAGCTGTTTTCTGATCGAAGATCAGTCGAATCTCATTTTATTAGACGCCGGAACCGGCGCTGCCAACCTGGCGCAGCACAGGGAGCTTCTAAAGAAATACGATACGCTGACCATTCTTTTCTCCCACTATCATCTCGATCATCTCAACGGTCTGATTTATCTGCTTCCGTATCTCAAAGGCAAGACGCTGCGGCTGATGGGACCAGGAAAACTGGCGTACGCGCAGACCACGTCCGAGTTTCTGCACGATCTGATTCGTTTTCCGTTTTTCTCCCGTCCGCTCGATCGCTTCGCGGATCAGGTGATCATCGAAGACTTTCCTTCCGAACACTTTCAGATCGGCCAGACCGACATCAAGCTGCGCCCGCAGGTGCACTCCGCACCTTCGTATGAAATCACGGTCAACGACCGCCTGATCTATGCCACCGATACGAAATTCAATCCCGAAGACTGGAAGGGCCGTCCGGGAAAAGTTCTTCTGCATGAGTGCTGGGACATCTGCGACAATCCCGCCAAGCCGCATTCCTCTCTGGAAGGCTTAATGGACGGCTTAAAGGATTCTCCATGTGAGAAAATTCTGCTCATCCACAAAAATCCGGAGTGGAGTGAATCGGATCTGCAGACCATTGAACAGCGGATTGCCGGCACGCGCTTTGAACTTGCTCATGACGGGATGTCCTTCGAAGTCTAGCCTCCTCAAATCGAGAAGGCAATATAGGACGGACGAATACACAAAGCCGCACAAGGCCGCAGACAGAATCTTTTCCCGAATTCGTCTGGAAAAGCGAAAGAAAACCCGAGATTTTCAAATCTCGGGCTTTTGTTTTTAGCGACGTACTTCTTTAAGACGAGCGGACTTACCGGAGCGGTTTCTGAGGTAACGCAGTTTGTTACGACGTACTTTACCGTGACGAACAACTTCGATCTTGTCGATGATTGGGGAGTGGAGCGGGAATTTACGCTCAACGCCTACACCGTTGGAAATCTTACGAACAGTGAATGTTTCGCCGATTCCTCCGCCTTTGCGTTCGGTAACTACACCTTCAAATACCTGGATACGGCTCTTTTCGCCTTCTTTGATGCGAACGTGAACACGTACAGTGGATCCGGAACGGAATTCCGGGATGTCATTGCGAAGCTGGTTCTTAGCCACTTCGTTAACGAGGTTAAGATTCATTTCGTTCTCCTTTTATACACGCTTCTGCCTTTTGAAGATTCATAACCATGGTATCTGTCAGCGGAATCCGCAGAATCGTTGAAAGTTTATCATTTTGCACCGGGACAGGCAAATATTTTCTATTTCTGTGTCCGGGAAAATTTGCAGAAAAAGCCGTGATTCTCCTGTCTTTCCAGATCGTCGGGCAGGCGGTTTAAGCGGCCCTCCAGACATAGAAAGGCCCCGTCCTGGTACGCATCCATTTCCCTGAGAGAAAATCGTTAAGCGTGACGGGGATCTGCTGCTTTTAGAGTGCCAGATCTGACCGTTAAGTCATTGGTTTTGTAAATCCCTGGAAGCAAAGCGATCAAAAGGCGTGCAGAACGGTTTCGTTTTCTGCTTTTTATAAAATTACGCTTTCTTCAAAGATCAGGCTTCTGGCGGAATATCGGGGATAACCGGCTCTTCGGGCTGCGGTTCTTCCGGCTGCGGATCAGCGACGCCTGGGTCATAGATATTCGAGCCGTCATCATAGCCAGGATCGACGTAGCCTGGGTCCTGGATTCCCGGATCGACATAGCCGGGATCTTCTACGACATCCGGCGTTTCTTCCACCGGCTCTTCGTTTACAATCGGCTCTTCGACCTGCGCGTTTTCGGCTTCAGTATTTTCGCTTTCCTGCGAACTGACCTGCTTGCGGGTTGTGGAAGCGTGCGGGTATTCAAAGTGCTTGTAGTCATTCATGCCGGCGACATCGCCTTTCCAGACGAAGCCTTCCTTCACGAACGCCGTAACCGCATAGTCATCAGCGTAAATATAATGGTCGCCGTTGATCGTACGGTCGAGATACAGCTGTCCTTCCATCGGGAAGACGCTCAGACTTGATCCGTTATCCTTGATCAGCGGGTTATAGAGCGGGTTCAGGTCGATCGCATAGCCCATCTCGTGCACGTCGCCGCGGCTGTCTTCGCCAAGACCAAAACAGAGGCCGACGGTGTTGTTATCGGAGAAGGATTCGGAAATGCGGGTGCCGTAGGCGTCCGGCAGGATCATTTTCTGAATCGGATAGCGGTGGGTATACAGATCGTAGAAGACGTTTTCGGTCTTTTCGGCAATCTCCTTATTGACGACAATTTCGCCGACTTTGGCTTTGCCTTCAAAATCATAAAAAAGCACCCGCACATAGCGCAGATCTTCGAGCGGGATCTGATCGGTATAGCCCATCTTCTTTAAGCGTTCGCTGATCCTGTCATCGATTTCTGAAGAAAAGAAGCAGTCGCGCAGTTCGTCATCGGAAAGAATGGAGACGTTGTCGACGGTATCGAGCGCGTTCATCGTCTTGATGCCGGCAACGATATCGTCATGACGGGCTGCATTCGGGCTTGCAGTCCGATTTGTGGAAATGGCGTCCTGCAGACGGGAAAACACGTTAAAACGGGCCAGACCGTAAATGCCGCCGCCAATCAGGAGGACTGTACACAGACCCAGGATGGCCACTCGATCGCGGCGAAGACGGCGTTTCGGTGCCTTTTTCCGGGACTTCTTTCCAGCGGGCTGCGGCTTTTTGGGCGCAGCGGATCTGGTTTTTGAAGCGTTCGTCCGGGCTGTATTTGCGGATCGGGCTGTATTTGCCGATCTGGAAGAGGCAGAGGCCTCCTTGGGTTTCGGTTTGGATATAGAGGAAGAAGAAGCGGAACGCGATCCGCTCTTCTTTGGATTTTTCTTATTCATGCTGGTCGGATTTGAACTCATACGCTTATCTTAACGATTTTTACACTAAGCGCAAAGAGAGCATACGATGACGGCCCTCTCTTTCCAAAGCGTTTGTTAAGGGCGCAGACTATCCTCATTTTTATAGCTTTCATCTTAAGAAGATGAAAGCGCCCGCATCTTCAGACACCGAAGCGGGTCAGGTTTTCCAACGGGCGCACGCACAAAAGCCTTCGCTTTCCGATCGAGCGAAGGCCTTCTTTTTAAAACGTATAAATCCCTGAATTCTGTAAACCGATCGGCAGGAGCGATCCCGGATCAGTCATTGCTGTTTGCTTCTGCAACGGTATCGATCCCGTCGGCTGCATCCGCTGCCTTTGCGTCGGCTTCTGTTTCATTTTCAGAAGCCGCGGTGCGCAGTTCTTCCTTGAGATCTTCGAGATAAATCCAGTCCTGACGGGACAGATCCGCCTTTTCGAGCAGATCCGGCCGATGGAGCAGCGTATTTTTGAGCGCCTGCTGCCGGCGCCATTTCTGGATGTTGGCATGATGACCGGAAAGGAGAACTTCCGGAACTTCCTGTCCGTCGTAAACAGCCGGTTTGGTGTACTGGGGGTATTCGAGAAGACCGTTATAAAAGGAATCGTCGCTGCTCGAATCCTTTTTGATCACTCCGTCCACCAGACGGAAAATGGCATCGCACATTGCTGCCGCAGCCGGTTCGCCGCCTGTCAGTACAAAATCGCCGAGGGAAAGCTGAATATCGGCGTGCGCACGGATGCGCTCATCAAAGCCTTCGTAATGGCCGCAAATAAGAATCAGATGCTCCAGTTTGGAAAGCTCGAGCGCTTTTTCGTGCGAAAAGCGGCTTCCCTGCGGACTTAAAAGTGCGACGACGCTGTTCGGTGTGCGTACCGATTCGAGGGCATCGAGGACCGGCTGGCACATGAGCACCATCCCCGCGCCTCCGCCATAGGGCGTATCGTCCACGTGACCGTGTTTGGACTGGGTAAAGTCGCGGAAGTTGACGAGTTCGACTTCAATCAGACCTTTGTCGATGGCACGCGAAAGGATGGACGTCTTCATCATCCCTTCAAAATATTCTGGAAACAGAGTAAGAATCGAAATTTTCATCGGAGCCCTTCCATATCTTCAATCACAATTTTCTTTTCTTCGGGATCCACCGTGCGCACGAAGGCTTCGACAAATGGAAGCAGGTAGCTTTTCTTCCTGTCTTTGGGATCGGTAACGCGAAGCACCAGATTGGCGCCGGTTTCAAGAATGTCGGTAACCTTTCCGGTCAGTTCGCCTTCCGTTGTATACACATCGCAGCCGTTAAGCTGGTGGTAGTAGTATTCGCCTTCTTCGAGTTCGCCGAGTTCTTCTTCGGGCAGATACAGCGTCTGGTTTTTCAGCTTTTCCGCCTGTTCAATGGTCGTGATTTCCTTGAAGCGAACATAGCCAAAGCCTTTGTAGACCGAATAATTATCGACGGTCAGCTTCGTATGATCGGCCAGGTAGAGGGTGTTGCCTTTCGCAAACCGCACGTCTTCCTGATCGGTGAAGAGCATGACCTTGCATTCCCCTTTCAGGCCGCGGGTATTGATAATCTTTGCGATTCGAATCATCGTGTTTCTCCTTTGAAAAAAGCTGCAGGGTTTCCTGCAGCTTTCTGGTCATTATTAATAGGCTTCGAACTTCACAAGAATGCGCTTGTGGATCGAGCGTGCCGCTGCGGACATCATGGAGCGCAGAGCGCCGGCGATAACGCCTTTGCGGCCGATCAGTCTGGCAATATCCTTGTCGTCGGCATATACATACAACAGGATTTCCTTGTCGCTGGCCGAAGCCATGGTTTTGACCGACAGAGCCTGCGGGTGATCTGTCAGTGGTTCACACAGATCATACAGGGTTTTTTCCAGATCAATCATTGTCTTACTTTCCGAGTTTGGATTCGTGGAAGGCTTTCATTACGCCTTCGCGGGAAAGAATGCTGCGAACCGTATCGGAAGGCTGAGCGCCAGCCTGGAGCCATTTGAGAGCAGCTTCGTGGTTGAGCACAACCGGAGCATCTTTCTTAATTGGGTTATATGTGCCGATTTCTTCGATGAAACGGCCGTCACGCGGGCTTCTGGAATCCGCAGCAACAATACGGTAGAAAGGCTGTCCTTTCTTACCCATTCTTCTTAAACGCAGTTTTACCATGATTAATGTTTCCTTTCGTGTTTTTGCCTGATTAGAATACCACATCAGAATGAGCCGTCAAGCATTAATGCTTGACACGTACTTTCACATCGAGAGGCGTCATTTTTGCGATGTATTTGGTCGGATACGCCCGGTCCCGGTCGTTGCTTCGAATGAAATAGCTGCGCACAAACCAGCCGTCCTTTCCTTCATCGAGACCGATATGGACCGTTTCGTCCCCGTAAATGCGATACAGAATCACTTTGGCCTGCAGCTTTGTGCTGCCCGCCTTGGACGGATCGAAAAGGACCGCCTGCGGATTTTTGGCCGTTTCGATCATCTGTTCGATCATTTCGTATTCGTGCTTATAGTACTGAAACTCTTCCGGACAGCTTTTAGCCAGTTTTGCGAACGTGATCTTTCCGTTCTGGATGTTGTTCCAGCCGCGGATGCCGGAAAATTCGCTCAGATCGCTCAGCTGATTTTTGACGATCGAGCCGATGGAAAAGAGATGGCAGAAGCCGGACCGTTCAAATTCAACCGGCGCCGAAAAGGACTTCCCATTGCGCTTTCCATTCGCGTCCACTTCATTAAATGAATAAATGAAGGTCCGATCCGCCAGTTCTTCTTCAAAGCGTCTGGCCAGATTCTGAATGGACGGTACGTTTCGTCTTGGCAGCATGTACATGAACGTCTTGCGCAGCCAGCGAATGATTCGGGTTTTCTTCATCGTCTTCTCCTCGTCTTCTTTTATGCTTTTATGCTTCGTTTTTTCGTATTTGCCAGGTATTATTGGAAACAGAATCCTGTACGGCTTTTACAAAATCCAGTCCGGATCTGCCTGCTCTTTTTTCATGATCTGTCCAGTACTTCATAGCCCTGGGTGCGCGATGCGCGTCAGGCGGTAAACCTCAGGCGGTAAACCATGGAAAACGTACAGCCAGACTTTCTGGCGGCTGCGTGATAATCCCGGTCATGTTCAATGCGCCACTTTGCGATTTCGACTTTCTGCTCCAGCGTATAGTCGCCATGAAGCAGTTTCTTCTCCTGGTTTTCCGTTTTTGCTTCTCCCTTATATGGAGAATATGGAGAAATTGTATCGGCTTTCCTTACGCCGCAAAATACAGAAGGAAAAGAAACCGGTATTTCAGAATGCGCGCAGGCAAAGTGTCTGTTTTGGGATGGTATTGGCCATTCTCGCATGGATCTGTTTGAAAAAGCAGGAACAGCCCTCCATGCAAAAAGCTCCCTTTTCGAACTGTACGTCTGTTTTTTTTCGCGCATCTCTTCGACGGGAGCTTTTTTTCGTATTTGCTTATTTTTATTTTTTCTTTTTCTTCTTGGATTTCTTCACTTTTTTGCTTCCCGCGTGTTTGGAAGCGCCGGGCATTCCGCCGCCGCGGCGCATCGCCGCAAACGGGTTGAGGCCGCCCATGCCGGAAGACATCATCTTGGAAAGGCTCGACATCTGCTTCTGCTGTTCGATCAGCTTGTTGACGTCGGCAACTTTCATGCCGGAACCGCGGGCGATACGAATCTTGCGGCTGCTCTTAATGCAGTCGGGATGTTCTCTTTCCCACGGGGTCATGGACTGGATCATGGCCTTGAAGTGCAGGATCTGGTTGTTGACCTTGTCGTCATCGAGCTTCGCGCCCATCTTGCCCATGCCTGGGATTTTGCCAAGAACGCCGGAAAGCGATCCAAGGCGGGAAATCTGATCGTACTGGGCAAGCATGTCGTTGAAAGTGAAGACACCGGCCATCATGCGCTCAGCGGATTCCTTCGCCACTTTTTCATCGAGCTTATCCTGTGCCTGTTCGATCAGGGAGATCATGTCGCCCATGCCGAGGATACGGTCTGCCATACGATCCGGATGGAACTCTTCAAGATCGTCGACTTTTTCACCGCTCGATACAAAGAGAACCGGTACGGACGTGATGGAGCGAACGGAAAGAAGACCGCCGCCTCGTGCGTCGCCGTCCATCTTCGTTACAACAAGGCCGGTGATTTCGAGTTTTTCGTTGAATTCCTTAGCTACCGTGACGATATCCTGACCGGTCATCGCATCGACCGTCAGCAGGATATCCTGCGGTTCGATTTCCTGCTTCATCTCGCTGAGTTCTTCCATCAGCGCTTCATCGATGTGCAGACGGCCGGCGGTATCGAAGATGATCATGTCAAAGCCGTTCTGGCTGGCATAGGCTTTGGCTGCTCTGGCGGTTTCTACTGCCGGAGTTTCGGCGCCGAGCGAGAAGACTTCGACGCCAATGGACGCGCCGAGGGTTTTCAGCTGTTCAATCGCAGCCGGACGAACGACGTCGCAGGCAGCGAGCAGGACTTTTTTCTTGAGTTTTTCTTTCGCAAAACGGGCGATCTTGGCGGACGCGGTCGTTTTACCGGTACCCTGAAGGC
>NZ_JBKXLD010000031.1:0-22258 GCF_047010065.1 Allobaculum sp. | reverse complement strand
AATTATCCCAAGGAGGCGGTCGAGAAAATACCCGTCTTTTATTTGACGCTTACGCCGGACAGAGTGCTTCGCAAAAGCCTGTCGAAAGCCGACACAACGGCGTGAAAAAAGGCTGTCCGCTCTGAGTTTTCCCAGGTCGGACAGCCGAATTTATCGCTTGAATTTTGTATTTGAAATCTCCTGATCCCGTTTCTGGAATCGTTCGATTCCCATATTGCATCTAGTCTTTGGAAAGCGAAAGTCTGCGCAGCTGCTGCGTGATCGTTTCCACGTCGGCAGCGGTAAGATTCTTAACGCCGCAGGCGTTTTTATGACCGCCGCCATGCCATTCGTTGGCCAGCGCGTCGACCGCGATCGAGCGCGAACGCAGCGAACCGCGATAATGCACGCCGTCAGATTCCTCAGTAAAGAGCGCCCAGATTTCCACGCCATCCAGATTGCCCATGATGTTGACCACCGATTTGGCGTCTTCAAAAGGCAGTCCGATGGACAGGTAGTCTTCCCGGCTCATCACCGCAATCGCCAGACGATCGAGTACGCAAAGTTTCGAAAGCACCTTGCCTTCATAGACGCTGCGCGAAACGGTTTTGGAATAGAGATTCAGCGCCGCTTTCTGCACGCTTGCGCCCTGGCCGACCAGCCACGCTGCGGCTTCAAACGTCGCCGGACTGACGTTGGGCAACGTAAAGCGCTGGGTATCGGACATCAGAGCTTCCATGAAATGCTGGGCAGCCTTAGGCGTCAGGGTTTCGCCATGCTTTTTAAGAATATCGACTGCGGTCTGAGCAGCGGCCGCCGATTTTTCATCGACGTAATCAAGATCGCCGTAGTCTTCGAGCTGAATGTGGTGGTCAATACGGGCAATCTTTTTTGCCCGGGTAAAGCGAAGATCATCCACACGCTCGCCGGTCGCGGTATCGCACAGAAGCGCTAAAGACTGTTCCATCTGTGCATCGCTGATCGAATCCATGCCCTCCTGGCTCCCCGCCATGAGGATCGTCTTGTCTGGATAGCGTGCTTTTAAAAACTCAGCCATACCCATCTGCGTACCCAGGGCGTCGGGGTCCGGAAAAAAATGATGGAATACGACGATCGACTCTGCCTGATCAAATGCGTCAAACAGAGGCTGTACTTCTTTATTCAGCGGCAAGATTTTTGTAGGCGTCGCGGGCAATCATGACTTCTTCATCTGTCGGAATGACATACACGTCCATGGAAGAGTCATCTGCAGAAATTTTCACTTCCTTGCCGCGGCAGTTGTTGGCTTCGTGATCGAGTTTTACACCCAGAGCAGCGAGACCGTCGATGATGGCTTCACGGGTTGTGATGGAGTTTTCGCCAATGCCTCCCGCAAACAGAATGGCATCTGCGCCGCCCATCAGGGCATAGTAGCCGCCTACGGTTTCAATAACGCGGTCATCGAAAATCTTGCTGGCGAGTTTTGCGCGTTCGTTGCCTTCCTTGGCTGCGTTTTCGATATCGCGGCTGTCGGAAGATACGCCGGATACGCCAAGCAGACCGGATTTCTTGTTGAGGATATTGTCGACTTCCTGTGCAGTCAGGTTATGACGCTGCATCAGAACGCCTGGGATGGCTGGATCGATGTCGCCGGAACGGGTACCCATTTCGATACCGGCCAGCGGAGTCAGACCCATGGACGTCTTGAAGGATTTGCCGTCTTTAACCGCGGTGATGGAACCGCCGTTTCCGAGGTGGCAGGTGATGATCTGAACGTCTTCCGGCTTCTTGCCAGTGATTTCGGCATAGCGCTGCGTCAGATACTTGTGGCTTGTTCCGTGGAAGCCGTAGCGGCGGATTTTATCTTCTTCGTAGTATTCGTAAGGAATCGGGTAGATGAAGTTTTCTGCCGGCATCGTCTGATGGAAGGCTGTATCAAAAACAAAAGTCTGGCTGGCATCGGGGAGCAGTTTGGAGAAGGATTTGTATCCTACAAGACCTGCCGGGTTGTGCAGCGGTGCAAGGGGGATACACTCTTCGACTTTTTCAACCGCATCGGCGCTGGCTTCAACGGAATCCGAGTAGAATTCGCCGCCGTGTACGATACGATGGCCAACGGCTTTGATATCATCGAGGGAATTTACAACGTGGTGCTCGAGCAGAGCGTCAACGAGCATGCGTACTGCAGCTTCGTGATCCGGGATATCGCAGGTGGTGGTGTATTTCTGACCGTCCACGGTAATGGAGAACACTCCATCGTTTAAACCAATACGTTCAACAAGTCCTTTGGCGAGAACTTTTTCTTCCGGCATTTCATAAACCTGGAATTTCAGGGAAGAGCTGCCGGCATTGACTGACATAACAATTGCCATTTTAAAAATCTCCTTTTCTCTAGGTTTCGCTTCTTTCAGTGTACAACCTTTTTCATCCGCAGATGAATCCCTGTGATTTCCGTCCTAGAAATTGAAATATTTACCGCAATTACGGAAAACGAAGGGAGTCTTGCTGCGCGGTTTCGAACGATCGAAAAACCGCTTGTGTATAAGCGATTGGCTTTTCTGGTCACTCGAGCAGGTGGACAGGCACCGCGGACCTCCAGTACGTCGAGCGCAAATTTTGCAAAGACAATTCAAAACCGAAACAAAACGGATTTCGAAAAAAAGGCAGAGGCTTTTCTTCCTCTGCCGTAGTTCTGAATGGATCCATGTCTGGACGCGCAGGCGGGAGCCGGCTGCAGGCATAGATGGATTTTTTAATCGGACGCGCCGATCGCTTCGAGCTTTTCTTCGAGCACTCTGGCTTCGGGATGGTCCGCGATATAGTCGTTAATAATTTTTCGATACGCCAGAAGATGGAGCTTTTCTTCGTACTGCTCCATGGCGCTTACCCCTTTTTGAAGGGCGTCATACACCGCTGCTTTGGAAATGCCGAGATTTTCCCGGATTTCCGAAAGCGAAAAGTCTTCCTGGAAATAAAGCGAAAGCACTTCCTGCTGTCTGGGCGAAAGCAGGAGGCTGTACAGATCAAACAGATCGTTGGCTTCAAGATGCGAAATCATGTTCGACTAGTCTTCCAGTCCTTTGGTGATGCCGATCAGATAGGAAGACAGATCGAACGGGCGCAGATCTTCCGGTTTTTCACCCAGTCCGAGGAAACGGACCGGCAGACCGAGCTGATCGCGGATCGCCATAACGACGCCGCCTTTTGCGGTACCATCCATTTTGGTCAGGATAATACCCGTTACCGGGGTGACCTCCATGAATTCCTTCGCCTGCGAAATGCCGTTCTGTCCGGTTGTCGCATCGAGAACGAGCCACGTTTCGTGCGGGGCGCCTTCGATTTCGCGTCCGGCAACACGGCTCATCTTTTCGAGCTCTTTCATCAGATTCGTCTTGTTCTGAAGGCGGCCGGCGGTATCGCAGATCAGCACATCGATCTGGTTGTCTTTTGCGTAGCGGCAACCGTCTACAATAACACTGGCCGGATCCTGCTTTTCCTTGCCGGCGATGCACGGGGCGTTCAGCCGTTCGGCCCAGATTTCAATCTGTTCGACTGCCCCGGCACGGAACGTATCGGCGGCTGCTGCAGCCACCGTCTTTCCGGTTTCCTGGAAGAAGTTGATCAGCTTTGCGGTTGTGGTCGTTTTTCCCGATCCGTTGACGCCAACCATCAGGATGACGGTCGGACCGTTTTCGTTGAAGTGCCACGGTTCTTCTTTTTCCGGGTTGTAGAAATCGTAAAGAATCTGAATCAGGTAGTCTTCCATGGAATCGTAGTTTTTGATTTCCTTGGAACGGGCTTCAAATTCGTCCACGATTTTCTGTGCGGTGTGAATGCCCATGTCGCTTTCGAGCAGGATGATCATGATCTCTTCGAGAAGTTCATCGTTGATGCCATGAAAGCTGTTGGACAGCGCGCGGATCCGGTCGCCGAAGCTTTTCCGGCTTTTGGAAAGCCCGCTGAGGTATTTGTCCTTGTCTTTGGAACGGACAAACTTGGATTTCAGTTTTTCAAAAAAGGCCATGCCAAGCCCTCCTTCTCCGGCTAGAGTTCCGGTTCATACTTTTTTTCAGTGATTTTTTCTGGTGATTTCTGGTTCTTTGCTGCTATATCCAATGCGCTTAAGCCTGCGCTGGTTCGCCTGCTGCTCCAGCTGCGTCCTTGAGCTGAACTTTGAGCACCTGGCTGACGCCGTCTTTTTGCATGGTAATGCCAAAGAGCGTGTCGCACTGCTCCATCGTTCCCGGACGGTGCGTTACGGTAATGAACTGCGACTGGTCCTTGAAGCGCTTGAGGTAGCGAGCGAAGCGTTCTACATTGGCCTGGTCAAGGGCCGCTTCCGCTTCGTCAAAAATACATAAAGGTACGGTTCTAGCTTTTAATATAGCAAACAGCACCGAGATCGCAATCAGCGCCTTTTCCCCGCCGGAGAACGTCTGCAGATTCTTGACGGATTTTCCAGGGGGCTGTACATCGACATCGACGCCGCTTTCTAACAGGTTATCCGGTTCGCAGAGAACGAGCCGGCAGCGGCCGCCGCCAAACATGGACTGGAACACTTCATCGAGACAGCCGTTGATGCGGTCGAACATGTCCTTGAACTGGGTGATCATGGTCTGATCCATTTCATCGACGGCGCCGAGAATCTGTTCGCTGGCGGATATGAGCTCTTCCATCTGCGATGTAAGGAACTCATAGCGTTCCCGCACTTCCTTGAGCTGTTCGGGCGCTTCGAGGTTCACGCTGCCCAGCGCGACGATCTGCGAGCGCAGTTTCTTGACCTGCGCTCTGGCCGACACGGGTTCGATCGGCTGCATTTTCGCTTTTGCGGCTTCAAACGTCAGCGAATAATCCGAACCAAGACGGAGCAGATCCTGTTCAAGACGGGTCTGAATACGGGCGAGTTCGGACTGCGCTTTCGACGTTTTTTCCATCAGACTCGTCAGCTCGCGTCTGGCGTTTCGCAGCGTTTCGCTGGCTCTGGCGCTCTGTTCGTGCAGAGCGGTTTTCTTTTCCTGGTCCATGCGAATCTGCGCGTTGAGCTCATCGGACTTCGCGTGAAGGGCCGAAATGCGTTCAACAAGTTCGGTCGCCGCATCCGCGCCGGTTTCTTCATCCAGAACCGGATCGAGATTGAGCTGGGCGATCTGTCTCTGGAGCGATTCGTATTTTTCCTTTTTGACCTGCACGATGCTGGCGAGCTTTTCCTGCTCGATTTTCATCTGAAGCAGTTCACTGCCCATCTGCGACGTCTGCGCCTGCGCCTGATCGAATTCTCTTTGCAAATCGCCAAGCGCTTCCCTGCGCGCTGCGATTTCATCGAGCAGACGTTCCTTTTCCTTTTTCAGAGCCGGAATCGGGTTGACGTTTGGACGAAGCGATCCGCCGGTCATGGCACCGCCCGCGTGAACGACGTCGCCGCCAAGCGTAACGATCTTAACCGACTGACGCAGCGCCCGGGCGGCCTGGTTGGCTTCTTCCAGACTGGAGGCAATCAGAATACTGCCCAGCAGGCGGTCGCGCAGCGCTTCATAGCGCGGTTCGCATCGAACGAAGCGGCTGGCTTCGCCGAGAATGCCGTGCTGCTTAATGGCGATCGAGCGCTGCCAGTCCTGCAGATACCTTCCCTTGCATACCGAAAGCGGCAGGAACGTCGCCCGGCCTGCGCCGGAGCGTTTCAGCCAGCCGATGGCCCGACGGGCATCGCTGTCGCTTTCCACAACAATCTGTTCGTTTGCGGAACCGAGCGCGACAGAAATCGCGTTCATGTATTCGTCGTCGCATTCGAGCAGATCCTGCACGAGACCGCAAATGCCGGAAAGGCGGGAGGCATTGTGCATAACGGCCTGTACGCCATGGTTACGATAAGGCGGATGAGCCAGACGGGATTCGACACCGGCGAGCTGGTTCTGAAGCGAATGAATCTCGTTTTCAATGCGGCGGCTTTCTTCGACCAGACGACGGCTTTCGCCTAATGCCTTCTGCTGGTGACTTTCCCGGGTCTGCGTATCGAGTTTCATAGCCGCCAGTCTTCGCCGGCGGTCTTCGTATTCGTATTTGGCTTCTGAAAACAGTTCGAGAAGCGACTGGGCTCTGGCCTGCTTGTCCGCAGAAGAGAGCGAAATTTTGCGCCGCTCATCCAGAATGGCTTTCTGCTTGTTTAAGGAAACCGACTCTTCCATGACGCGGGCCAGCTCGTTCTGCAGATTCACGAGTCTTGCGTCGGTATGCCGGATTTCCTCCTGCAGTGCTTCCATCTGCTGATCCGCTTCCATACTGATGCGGTTCTGTTCATTCTGACGGGTCTGCATGCGCTCAAGCGCAGCTTTCTGTTCCAGTTCCTTTTCCTTGTTTTCTTCGATCTGCATCGCCAGAAGCGAAATCTCGATATCCGCAAGTTCCTTCTTGCAGGCCAGATACTGTTCCGCTTTCTCAGCCTGACGTTCGAGCGTCTTCATCTGAGACGCGCAAGAATCAACCTGATCCTGTACACGTTCCAGATTGGCTTTGACGTTTTCGAGCTTGGCCAGCGAAATCTTTTTGCGCTTTTTGTATTTGGCTACACCGGCCGCTTCTTCAAAAAGCAGACGGCGTTCTTCCGGCCGTGCATCCGCAAAAGAAGAAATGTTGCCCTGCGAAATAATGGAAAGAGAATCTCTTCCCAGGCCGGTATCCATAACCAGATCCTGAATATCCTTCAGACGGCAGGGCGTTTTGTTGATCCAGTTGGAAATTTCCGAGGATCCGCGCTGAATCTGTCTGGTGATCTCAATTTCTTCATAGGGGGAATCAAAGATTTTCTGCGAGTTGTCGAAAACGAGCGTAACCCGGGCAATGTTGACCGGCTTGCGGCTCTGGCTTCCCGCGAAAATCATTTCATTCAGGCTGGATCCAGAACGCAGTGATTTAGCAGACTGCTCGCCTAGCGCAAAGCGAACGGCATCGGTGATGTTGCTCTTTCCGCAGCCGTTTGGACCGACGATGCCGGTCAGCGGTTCTTCAAAGTTCAGAACGCTTCGATTGGCAAAGCTTTTGTATCCGCTTAGTTCAATCCGTTTTAAGAACATTGGCGCCCTCCTTTTCCTGAATGCCTATTTTCTCATTAGTGAGCCCTCTTTTCAAATCTGCCTTGCCTATGCGAAAAGCGCACTGCCTGTCGTCTTATCCAGCGTGAAGACATCCGCTGGAGAAACGATGATTCACATATGATGATCCGTATATATATGGAGCGAAAGACCGGAAGCGGGCAACCAGACGCCGCAAATCAAGAGGTACATGCTTCAGGCAGAAGAAGGGATCAAAGACACCCCTTCCAGTCTGTATTTATGACGTTTTCCAAAGGACAGGTCTTACATCTGGTTTTAATCTCTAGATTACAGTAGAATAAAAACTAGTTAGAGAGCCTCTGCCAACCCGGCTGCACCGGCCTGCACGCTTCTCCATTTTTCGAAAGGAGTTTCCGTATGGAATCTGTTCTTCATTCTTCTCTGCCCAATCCCAATCTTTCCGATCAACCGGAAGAGCCAAACCATAAACCCAAAATGAGCCGCCGCCTGATGAAAGATACGTTTCATCTCAGCTTTGGCGAGGAAGTCGGCAACGCCGTCAGCCATGGCGTGATGATGTTTCTTCTCCTGTTTGCGATGCCCGTTCTTTCCGTCATCGCCTGGCAGAAAGCGGGCTGGCTGGGAACGGTCGGCATCGGCATTTACCTGATCTGCATGATCTTCATGTTTGGCGGAAGCTGTCTCTATCACATCATGCCCTACGATACGACCTGGAAAATGGTCTTTCGAAAACTGGATCACATCTCGATTTTGTTAGCGATCGCGGGGACGTATACGCCCATCTGTCTGGTTCTGCTTGGCGGTCCAGTCGGCTACGCCATTCTCGCACTGGAATGGATTCTGGCCATTGCAGGCATTCTTCTCAAAAGCATTTCCAAATACTCCCATCCGGCGATTTCCATGACGCTCTACATGTTAATGGGATGGATGGCGATCTTCGTTCTGCCACTGGTCTGGATGAAATGCGGTCCCGTCTTTGTGCTTCTGATTGCGGGTGGCGGCATTTTCTATACCATCGGCGCCTTCTTCTACGCCCGGAAGAAACCGTATGCCCATTTTGTCTGGCATCTGATGATTGCTGCGGCAGCAATTCTTCACCTTTGCGCCATTATGATTTATCTTTAATTGACAAATTCCTCCTCGTGTTCATGGAACAGATGACAGGTCCGGTTTTTGATGTCAAAATGAAGAAAATCTGACCGTTCTTGTGGGAACCGGTCTTAAGAAAGGTGATTTTATGGCTTTATCTACACTTCCTCTTGGACAGCTGATTACGAATTTTGTTCAGGACAAGAGCGAAAAAAACGCGAAGCTCCTTTACGAGGGCTTTCCCAAATCAAACTATTACATCATTCTGACCGAGGCCCCGAAGCCTGCCGATCTCAGCAATCCGGACTTTCTGGACACTGCCCCGCTCGACCTCATCGACTTTCAATCTTCCAAAGGCAGCATTGTGCCGGTGTTCACCGACAAGGACGAACTGGGAAAACAGAAACTTTCCCGTCACGCGATTCAGATCAGCTTCCAGGGACTGCTGAAGCTGCTGCGTGCGCATAAGGAAATCGGCTTCCTGCTCTTCAATCCGGAAGGCACGCCGATCACCTTTGATAAGGAAAGCTTCCTTGGCTCCTTCCAGGAAGCCAGAGTCAGCTCCCATGCCGGTACCATCGAAGCCGGTGTAGCCGTTTCCTTCTTTGAAGATGTCCATGAAGCAAAACCGGCAGCCGTTCTCTCTCTGGCCAAAACAGCCGCTTTAGATCCAGATATCGCCCGTCTCTGGCTGGTACGTACGCAGGAAGAAGGACAGCCTGAAGGCTGGGGGGTTGTCGCGGATATCGATTCCGGCGACCTTAACAAGACGATTCCCGTTGCTTCGGCTTTTCTGAGCGTTCAGAAAGCCGGTCCAATGCGCGCCTTTCTGGCCGATGACGAACTCGTTTCCAAAGTCGTGGAAACATTCAAACCCGTTTACATTCGTAAATAAACCTTCAAAGGGCGGCAGCAGATCGCAAAATCTGCTGCCGCCCTTTTTGATATGGACAAATGATTCAGAAAGTTTTTCTAGCCTGAATTTGGCTGAGAATTGGTTTCCACTTCCTATTACAGGAAGAAGTTTACGATATCGTTCCAGGTGGCGAAGATGAGCAGTCCGAAGAGAAGAACATAGCTTCCCAGAATGGCCCATTCGAACGCCTTGCGCGGCATCTTTTTCCGGAAGAGCTTTTCAAACAGGAGGATGAAAATGCGTCCTCCATCCAGAGCGGGCAGCGGGAGCAGGTTGAAGATGCCGACGTTCAGGGAGATCAGCGCGCAAAGAGCGATATACGGCATCCAGCCGTAGCTGACAATCTGATCGGTCATTTTGTAAATGCCGACCGGACCGGAGAGAGATTCCGTTCCTTTGCCCTGCGTGAGATTGCCCAGCGAGCGGAAGATCAGCATGGTATTGTCCCAGAGTTCATCCCAGGCGTAGCCGATGCATTCCAGACCATGGACTTCTTTGAACGAAGCTGCCGCGGAAAAGCCAAGAAGATAGGAGCGGCTTTCTTCGTTTAACTGCGGTGTCATTTTCAGTTCCACTTCCTGATTGTCCCGCAATACGGTGTAGACGGATTCGCCGTGATTGTAGACGAGAAACTCCGTAACATCATCGAGTTCTTTTGGTTCAACTGTGCTGCCGTCTTCGGCCGTAATTTTGACGATGCGATCGCCTGGCTGCAGACCGCCTTCCTGCGCGGGGGAGTTTTCAAAGACTTCCGCAACGACTGGCTCAGTCGGCATTGGAACATAACCGCGCGCGCCGATGAACACCGCCATAAGACAGAGAGCCAGAACGATGTTCATCGTCACACCGGCAAGAAGGACGATGACCTGCTGCCAGGCGGGACGATGATCGAGTTTCTGTTCAGGCGGAACTTTCGCGTTCCAGTCTTCCTCTTCATCCGCTTCTTTTTCTTTCGTCTTATCATCCGAAAGCACGGGGATTTCCTGTTTTAATTCATCGGATGCTTCGGAATAGTCTGCATCGACGACTTCCCTGGCATCGTCTTCGGCTTCTTCCGCCTCCGGGTATTCGCCCGTATCGGAAGCGATGCTCACATAGCCGCCCAGCGGAATGGCACGAATGGAAAAGATCGTATTTTTGCCTTTTCTCTGGTAAATGGCCGGACCCATGCCGATGGAAAATTCGTGACAGTGAATGCCAAAAGCTCTCGCTGCCAGAAAGTGGCCCAGCTCATGAATAATAACGATTAGCCCGAGCATGAAAATAAATGCCAGCAGGCTGATCAGGACATTGATCATATGGATTCCTTTCTAAAACGTGAATCGAAAAACGCGCCGATACGAAAGGTACAGGCGCGTTGATTATATCCAATAAATCTTAAAGAAAGCTGTAGAGAATCCCAAATAACAGGAAATTCATCAGCAGAGAATCGACCCGGTCGAGCACGCCGCCATGTCCTGGAAGCAGGGAGGAAAAATCCTTGATGCGATAGTGGCGCTTGAAAACCGAGAAGCAGAGATCGCCCAGTTCGGCGAAAACCGGAGCGAGAATGCAGACGGCAAGATTCAGGCCAAAATTAAGGCCCTTCACATAGAACAGGCTGACCAGGAAGGAAAGCAGAAAGCCAAACACCCAGCCGCCAAAGAGGCCTTCCCAGGTCTTCTTCGGAGAAACGCGCTCAATCATCTTATGCCTGCCAAAGAACCGGCCCGCAAAGTAGGCACCGGTATCGCTGCCGTACGTAGCCAGAACGACGGTCCACAAGTAGGACGGCTGATCCATGAAAAACTGCATGCAGAGATACGCCATTCCAAAAATGACGAGAAACGCGAGGGTTGCAAAACAGTTTGTTTCATCAAAGCTCTTCACAAAAACAGGGAGTGCCCAGATCAGCAGAATCATCGGCATGACGTAGGTATACAGAACGCGAGAGCCAAAATAGCCAATTGCCCAGGGTAGTCCCAAAACCCAGAGAATGGAAATTGCGGTTACGGGAATTCCCCATTTTTTATAGTTTTTCAGGCAATGGAGCCATTCATAGGCACCGGCGCCGACAATGAAGACGGCAAGAATCTGCAGAGCCGTTCCGCCAGCCAGAATGGGATAGAGAACGACCGCTATAATCGCAATAGCCGTCAGAATTCTAGTTTTCATCGACCAGTCCTCCAAAGCGGCGGCTGCGGTGCGCGAATTCTTTCAGGCATTCATCGAGTGCAGCTTCATCAAAATCCGGCCATGCGATCGGCGTAAAAATCATTTCCGCGTATGCGATCTGCCAGAGCAGGAAGTTCGAGATACGCACTTCCCCGCTCGTGCGAATCAGAAGATCGATATCTTCTGGAACGAAAAGATAGGAAGAAAATTCTTCTTCGCTCAGATCGTTTTTCCGTTCGCCTTCAGCGACTTCATCGGCATACTTCTGCATCCCAAGTAACATTTCGCGGCGGCTTCCGTAATTAATCGCCAGACAGAGTTCCATACCCTTGTTGTGGCTGGTCTGCCGTACGGCTTTTTCAATGACATCCCGGGTATTCTGGGGGAAGCGTTCAATTTCTCCCGCAAACGTTACGCGAATGTCGTTGTCCATGAGTTCCTGAATGAATCTGGAGAAAAACATTCCCGGCAGCTTGCATAAATAGGAGACTTCATCTACCGGTCTTTTCCAGTTTTCCGTGGAGAAGGCATACAGAATCAGTTTTTCGACACCGCGTCTCTGTGCTTCGAGCGCGATATCGCGTACCCGGTCCGCTCCTTTTTTGTGACCGGCGGTTCTGGGCAGTCCGCGGGACTTAGCCCATCGCCCATTACCATCCATGATAATGGCGACCGTCTTTGGAATGTTTTCCATAGTTCGTTCCTCTTTTACATAATCGAAAAACAGTCACAGCCGGCAGTTTCCGGCTGTGCTGTTTCTTTTAAAAAAGCCCATAGCGGGCTTTTTGAATGGGTTCCTAAATGTTTAGCCGAGCAGATCTTTTTCTTTAGCGTCTGCGAGCGTATCCACTTTCTTCACGTATTTGTCCGTGAGTTTCTGGCAGTCGTCGAGCCATTCCTTCTGGATATCTTCGGAAATTTCCTTGTCTTTCTTGATCTTGTCGTTGGCATCGCGGCGGATGTTGCGCAGATTGACTTTGGCCTGGTCTGCGTATTTCTTCGCTTCTTTCGCGAGTTCTTTACGACGATCGGTTGTCAGAGGCGGCACGTTGATGCGGATGCAGTCGGCTTCAGCCTGCGGGGTAACGCCAAGGTTGGCAGCGGAAATGGCATGGTTGATGCCTTTGACCATGGAACGGTCGTATGGCTTAACCACGAGCTGCGTTCCTTCGAGAACGGAGATTTTTGCCATCTGGTTGATCGGTGTCATTTCGCCGTAATAATCTACGCGAACGCGATCGAGCATGGACGCGGAAGCGCGGCCGGTACGGATGGTTTTGAGGTTATTTTCAAAGTTTTCAATGACTTCATCCATTTCCAGTTCAGCCATTTCAAGATACTGGTTTTCCATATTTTTCTCCTTATTACTTAGGCGGATCAGAACTTCTGATCCAGAGCGTTGGGCAAATGGGTCTCTAGCGGGTGATGGTTGTTCCGTCTACTTCGCCGAGAACCGCTTTTTCAATGTTGCCCGGTTCATTCATGTTGAAGACAACAAGATCAATGTCATTATCCATGCACATGGAAATGGCGGTCGAATCCATGACTTTCAGATCTTTGTTGAGCAGATCGAGATAGGTCAGATGATCGTAGCGTTTGGCGTCCGGGTTCTTTTTCGGGTCGCTGTCATAAACACCGTCCACACCGTTTTTCGCCATCAGAATGACATCGGCATCAATTTCGCTTGCGCGAAGAGCAGCCGTTGTATCGGTCGAGAAATACGGCGATCCGGTTCCGGCACCGAAAATAACGACACGGCCTTTTTCGAGATGACGCAGAGCACGGCGCAGGATGAATGGCTCAGCCACTTTCTGCATTTCGACTGCAGTCTGCACGCGGGTATCTACGCCTTCGTTTTCCAGCGCATTCTGGACAGCCAGCGCGTTGATGACCGTTCCCAGCATCCCCATATAATCGGCCTGCGCACGGTTCATTCCCATATCCTGAATCTGTTTGCCGCGGATGAAGTTTCCGCCTCCCACGACAATTGCGAGTTCGACGCCTGTTTCTTTAACAGCCTTGAGTTCCTTCGCCAGCGTTTTCAGAATCGCCGGGTCCAGGTTGATGTCTTTTGAGGACAGCGCTTCACCGCTCAATTTAAGCAAAACACGTTTATACATTGGTTTATCGGTCCTTTTCATTCCCGTACATTATACATGAGGCTTGGTCAAAAAAATAGAAACGGCCATTGCGTGCAGACCATTCCCGGCTCTCCTTTTCTTCGCAGGATTTTTCCTGTTTTCTGCTGGGAAAATGACACCGTTTCTTTCCAAACTCATCCTGTCTGAATCAGGAAATTTCATTGCACACAGGATTGATTAATAATTCCCGATTCCTTTTCTAACATTTTTGAAAATCCGTTGATTACCTTTTCGGGCAATTCAATAATGGAAACAGTTTTCGTCTGCCCTCGTTCTGGTCAGAGAGCGGCCAGAATCCAGAAGAAGCAGCCGAAAACCGGTATCCGGAATTTCCGGACCGATTTTCCCTTTGCTTTTCAGGGAAAGAAAGGAAATCCTTATGATTCAGCTTTGCGATGTAACAAAGACCTTTGGCAATAAAACCGCTGTGGATCACTGCACCGCAGAAATTCCCGCCGGATCGATCACGGGCTTTATCGGTCCAAACGGCGCGGGCAAAACAACCACCCTCAACATGATCACCGGAATTCTCCATTCCGATGAAGGTACCATTCTCATCGACGGAATCGACATTTCCAAAGAGCCAGAAGAGGCTAAGAAGAAACTGTCGTTCGTTCCCGATTCCCCTGACCTCTTCTTGCGGCTCAGCGGTATGGAATATATCGAAATGATGGCCGCCATTTACGAAGTGGATCCGGAAACAGCGAAAAAGCGAACCGAAGAGCTCGCCGCCGAATTTGAAATGACGGACGCGCTCTCGCAGAAAATTGCCTCCTATTCCCACGGCATGCGTCAGAAAACCATTCTGATCGGCGCTCTCGTCTCCAATCCGGACAACTGGATTCTCGACGAACCGATGACCGGTCTGGATCCGACGTCTTCCTTTTTGTTAAAGAAGAAAATGAAAGAACATGCCGCAAACGGAAATACGGTCCTGTTCTCTACCCACGTTCTGGAAGTCGCAGAAAAACTGTGTGACAAAATTCTGATGATCAAGAGCGGTCAGATCGTGTATGACGGAACGCTCGAGGCGCTCCGCGATCTGTATCCGGATCGTTCGCTGGAAGAAATCTTCCTGGAGGTTACCGCCGATGCATAAGATGCTGGTGCTGACGAAATATCTGCTCAAAGGTACCTTCTCTTCCACAAAGAACAATTTCTTCGGCAAAAAATTTCTGACCGGGCTTGGCGCAGCTGTTCTGATGGTGCTGCTTGCACTTGGTATAGCTGTGCAGTTTGGCGTGATCTATCAGATGGGTTTTGTGAAGATGGCCATTCAGATGACATTCTTCTTTACCGCCATCCTCTGTATGGTCCAGCTGCTCTACATGTTTCCTTCCATCTTCTACTTTTCGCAGGATGCGCGTTTTCTCCTTCCGCTTCCGCTGAAACCCTGGCAGATTGTCGGAGCGAAAACGATCGTTGTCTTCCTGTCTGTCCTTCCTTTCGCCGTCGTGATCGGTCTTGGAAGCATTGGGGCAGCTGCCTTCCTGCACGCGCTGTCGATTGGACAGATTCTGGCCATGGCCCTGTCCATGGTTCTGAGTCTGCTTTCTATGGTCTTTATCATGGGACTGATTATCCTGCTTGTGATGCGGTTCCTTCCGTTCTTTCACAATAAGGATGTATTCAATCTGATCTTCGGTGCAGTCAGCATCATCTTTGCGATCGCCATCAGCATGTCTTCCATGTATACCGGTCAGATCGGTGCACAGACCGATAACGTTATGGCGATTCTCACGAACAATCCGGAAATGTTTTCCATGGGAAGCAACATCATCTTTCAGACAAACTGGTCGGTTTCCTTCATTCTTGACGGATCCTTCCTCTCGCTGCTCTGGCTGCTTCTTTGCACCGTCATCAGCGCGCTGGCTTTCGCCTGGTGCGCTGATCGGTTCTATCTGCCCGCCGTCATGAGCTCGCAGGCTTCATCCTCTTCCGTTCAGAAAAAGAAAGCCGTCTTTTCGAGAAAGAAGCAGACCGCATTTCGTCAGCTGCTCAAAACCGATCTGAAAAATCTTCTGCGCTCGCCGACCTATCTGATCAACTGCGTCTTTTCTTCCTTCCTTGGTCCGATCATTATTCTGATCGTGATTCTGAACAATCCGTCGATTGCAGAACTGATGGATATGGCGAAGCAGGTAAATATCGCTTCTCTCGACCTGTCCATGCAGATTGGCCTGCCGATTCTGGCCGCTTCGGTTCTTGTTCTCTTCAGCGGAGACATGAACATGATTGCCGCCACGGCGATTACCCGGGAAGGGCAGCGCGGCGTGGACTGGATGAAAAGCATTCCGGTACCCTTCCTGACCCAGATTCATGTCAAACTGGTGACCGCCTATCTGTTTACCTTCTTTCCAACGCTCCTTTATCTCGTTTTGATTCACTACATGATCAGCATCCCCTTCTGGATGGACATTCTGTTTATTCTGACCTCGGCTCTGGTTTCCATTCCTGCCTGCCAGTCGGGTGCGATTGTAGACCTTCTCTTTCCCAGACTGAACTGGAGTACCGAATACGAAGCGCTCAAAAACAACTG
Organism: Allobaculum sp.; assembly: GCF_047010065.1. Taxonomy (NCBI): domain Bacteria; kingdom Bacillati; phylum Bacillota; class Erysipelotrichia; order Erysipelotrichales; family Erysipelotrichaceae; genus Allobaculum; species Allobaculum sp. Next base: position 6,394 of record NZ_JBKXLD010000031.1, on the reverse strand, counting down.
GTCGGCTGCCGGCCTCATTATGGCGAACATGATTCTGTCCATTGCCTATGTCGCACTCATCCTTCTCTGCTTTGAATTTTTATGGGTTCCGACACTCCTCACAGTCATTGGCATCATTGTGCTGATCTTCCTGTATGAAGCCTGGATGAAACGCATCATTCAGAAGAAATACTAGAATTCTACGATTTGCGGGCTGTTCAAAAGCTCCGGACCCCCGCTTTGGTCAATTTGACCAGACTGCAGACGAAAAGCGCAGTTCTTCCCTTTTTTCCGTGGAAGAGCTGCGCTTTTTTCATTCCAATTTGAACTTATTCTGTGTTCGTTTTCCCTGCTGCCATTTTTCGGCTTATTCTTTCTGCTCGGCTGGATGGAGCATACGAATGACTTTGGCAGGAACGCCGGCGGCTACCGCATAGTCAGGAATTTCGTGCGTAACTACGGCGCCGGCACCGACTACCGCGTACTTGCCAATCGTTACCCCGGGACAAATGGTCACGTTCATACCGATCCAGGCGTTCTTGTGAATGGTTACATTGCCATAGGTATAGATCGTATGGCGTTCATTCATGTCATGATTGATTGTTGCAATCCGAACGCCGGGGGCCACCATGACGCCGTCTTCAAATTCAATGCCGCCGGAAGCGGAAAGAATTGCGGAATGGTTGATGAAAACGCCTTTTCCAAACTTCACACGATTTCCAAAATCGCACTGAAACGGAGTCAGGACACGGATGGTGTCGAGATCGGAATGAAACAGCTCGCGCAGATCGTCCATATACGTCGGATCATCGGGAAGTTTTCGGTTGGCTTTTGCGCAGAGCGTTCGGGAACGCATCATTTCATCCACCGCCGGGCGGAAATATGGCTTTCGATTATCCGTTGGACCGCCCTGATCCATCAGCGCGTATACATCTTCTTCGGCTTCTGCTTTTACAGCGTTTTTATTTTCCATCGTCTCGTTCCTCCATCCTTTCGGTTTTCTGTTTTGATATTCTCTCAGGCTGTTTTCTGCCAGTTTCTTCTGTTTTTATTTGGTCGAGCTGACTTTGACCCCGTGATCGATCTGGGCTTTCGAGCGATCGACATAGCTGGCGTGAATTGCGAGCCCCTGCGTGATGATGGCGCCTTTGGCTTCTTTGGCCAGATCCGCCGGCACGCGGCCAAGTCCGCTGCCTTCGTGGGTGGTGAAAGGATGAATGATCTTGCCGTTCCAGTCATAGGCGTCGATAAAGGTGAAAACGGCCATCGGCATGGTGTCCCAGTAAATTGGGAAGCCAAGCCAGATCTCAGCGTATTCATCCAGGCTGGCTGGAAGGTTTTCTATCTTTGGACGGCAATGTGCATTCGAGTCGTCCTGCGCCTGCTGAATGTAAGTCATGTACGTATCCGAATACGGATCGCTCTGTCGGATTTCAAAAAGATCCGCTCCGGTGAGCTTTGCGATTTCCTTCGCAGCTTTTTCCGTATTGCCTTCGGTGATGGTACGGATATCCCCGCCAAAATAGTTTTCTCCTGTGCGGGAATAGTAAGCGACTAAACTTTTCATAAATCCTCCTTTTTCTCCCAGTTCAGAACGCCTGTGATCTGCGCTTCCTTGTAGCGTTCGATTTTCCATGAAAGGCGCTGAATCATCTGATCGATCCGGGCTTTCTGCTCTTCCAGCTCGAGCCGCTATTCCTGAAGCAGTTCGAGACGATCCGGAATGGTCTGATCGCCTTCCATATAAAGCGTCACGTATTCCACGATCGATTTGACCGGCAGACCGACCCGGCGCATGCATTTGACGAGTTCGACCCAGCGAAGATCTTCTTCCTGATAGTCCCGCTTGCCGCCCTCGGTGCGGGTCACCGGCGGGATCATGCCGATCTGTTCGTAGGAGCGCAGGGTGTCCTGACTGATGTCATAGAGTTTGCTGACTTCTGCAATGTTCATGAGCACGTTATACAACCTCGAGTTCACTCCAGATCAAGCTGCATACTCATTGAAATGGCGGATTTTTCCCGAATTCCGACCTTTTTCTGTGCAGATTCAGTTCATTCATCCTTGCGGCATCTGTTCTGCACTTATGGCTGCTCTGGCATGGGTTGAAAACGCAAAAAAGGCTCGTTCTCATAAAGGGAACGAACCCGTATTGGAGTCCAGACTGTGTTTTGGAAGTTTGAAAGCCAGTTCCATCTGGATCGGTTTAAAGCAGTTATTTTTCTTCGGTGTTTTCATTGTTCGGGGATGCGATTTTTCCGCTTTTTTCCCGCTCAAGCAAAGCCCGTTTTCGGTCTACACCGCCCGCATAGCCGGTCAGCAATCCATTGGAGCCCAGAACGCGATGACAGGGAATCATAAGCGAGATCGGATTGGAGCCGACCGCCTGACCAACCGCCTGCGCCGACATTCTGGACATACCGCGCTTTGCGGCGATCGTTCTGGCGATATCGCCGTACGTCGTCGTCTCACCAAGCGGAATGGCTTTAAGAATGGCCCAGACTTCCTGCTGAAACAGAGTGCCCTGCGTCGAGAGTTCCGGCCGAAAATCCGGGTTTTCCCCCGCAAAGTAGAGATCCAGCCATTTTCTGGCCTGTTCAAATACCGGCAGATCCTCATCTGAATCATTTGCGCTGTTTTTCTCGGAATCCGCTTTGATTTTTTCCGCTTCTCTCTGGCCTTCAAACCAGAGACCGGTGATCGCGTTTCCGTCGGATTCGATCGTGATCTCTCCAAGCGGCGACTCGTAATACGTGATAACCATCTGTTCCATTTTCGTCTTCCTCCTTAACGACAATCCTGGCGACTGGATCGAAAACAAATCTTCAAAATGCCTGCTCCAGTTCAAATCGCTGGTTTAAAGGCTTTCCTTCGGCATCGGGCCATACCGTTTTCTATATTCCCCTGGCGTACAGCCGTTTCGTTCTCGAAAGACGCGAGCGAAATAACTCATCTCCAGAAACCCGCACTGCGCAGCAATGTCCGAAATACGTCCATCCGTCTGTACGAGCAGGGATACTGCTTTTTGCAGGCGCAGTTCGCGGATATAGCGAATGGGCGTACTGCCGATCATACGGTTAAAGCAGCGCAGACATTCGTTTTCGCTCAGATGTGCACTCCTGGCAATATCTGCCAGCGAAAGCGGCTGATCCAGATGGTCCTGTATGTACTGAAGCATGATTTTGATCCGCTCGCCATCCCGTCTGGCTTTGCGCGATGGCTTCTGCTCCATCAGCTGTCTGGATTTTCCGAGTGTAAAGAGCAGATGAGAAAGACGATCCCGTACCCGAAACTCGTAGCCGTCTTCTTCCTTTACGCAAAGCTGCCACGCGCTTTCGATATCCTCGCAGGCCTCGTTACCCCATGATACGCAGGGATCCAGACGGATCATGGAAATGGAGGAATCACTCAGAAGCGGCTCCAGATATTTTTGCCAGAAAATACTGTCGAGACTTCCGCCGACTAAACGCGGATGAAACACCAGAGAATGAATACGGCAGACTTCACCTGAGGCCGGCCACACGCCATGCAGCGCACCCGTCTGAATAAAGACGCCTTCTCCCGCATGGAGCAGACAGTCTTCTCCGTTGGCCGCCACACGCACCGTTCCGCTTTCGACGACAAGAACTTCGAGTTCTTCATGCCAGTGCCATGCCACTTCCCTTTCGCTGATGTTGTCGTGATAGCAGGCGATCGGAAACAAAGGCGTTCCATGTTCAATCTGCTCTCTTCCCTGTCGGTCAACCTGAATCGTCTTGCATGCGTTTAAAGCCATCCGTTTTCTCCTTTGGGTGATATTCTCCTGAAAACCTGTCGATTTTATCCTAACATTGGGTATCAATTCAGTGATATTTTCTTAGCAGAAATCAAGGAGGAACAATTCATGGTTCATCTGCTTCTCGCTGTGATCTACCTTTCGTTTATCAGTCTGGGCCTTCCAGACTCGCTTTTAGGCTCTGCATGGCCGTCCATGTATCCGAGTTTTGGAGTGCCGCTTTCCTGGTCGGGGATCATTTTCTTCATCATTTCCGCTGGTACGGTGATCTCCAGCCTTTCGAGCGATCGGCTCACCCGTAAATTTGGCGCTGGAAAAGTGACCGTCTGCAGCGTCGCTATGACCGCTATCGCCCTGTTTGGCTTTTCCATCAGCTCTTCATTCTGGATGCTCTGCCTGTGGGCCATTCCCTACGGTCTTGGCGCGGGCAGTGTCGATGCCGCTTTGAACAACTACGTGGCTCTGCATTTCGCCAGCCGGCACATGAGCTGGCTTCACTGCATGTGGGGTGTCGGCGCTTCCATCGGTCCATACATCATGGGCTTCGCACTTACTCAAGCACACAGCTGGAGTCTTGGCTATCGTCTCATCAGCATCATCCAGATTGTTATTACCGCCATTATTTTTCTCAGTCTTCCCCTCTGGGAAGACAGACCGGTCCGTTCCGATGATTCCGATACAGAACCATCCAAACCGCTGAGGCTGAAAGCCATAATCACTCTTCCCGGTGTGAGAGCCGTCATGATTACGTTTTTCTGCTATTGCGCGCTCGAGCAGACAGCCGGACTCTGGGCGAGCAGCTATCTTGTTGTTGCCAAGGGAATCGCAGCCGATACCGCAGCCAGCTTTGCGAGTCTGTTTTTCATCGGCATTACGATCGGCCGTGCGCTAGGCGGTTTTCTTACCCTGAAAATGAACGATGCGCAAATGGTCCGTTTCGGTCAGGGTATCATCGTGATTGGCGGTGCCGCTCTGCTTCTCCCTTTAGATGAAACGGCTGCGCTTGTCGGTCTTGTTCTGATCGGACTTGGCTGCGCTCCGATTTATCCAAGCATCATTCATTCCACCCCGGATCATTTCGGCGCGGATCGCTCACAGGCGATCATCGGTGTGGAAATGGCCAGTGCCTATATCGGCAGCTGCGTCATGCCGCCGCTGTTTGGCTTTCTTTCCCGCTTCTTATCGATTTCCATTTTCCCGATCTATCTTCTGGCGATTCTGCTGCTTATGACCGGCATGCATGAACGGCTTCAGAAGCAGACGCGCAAGCCCGCCGTTCAAAAAGCGAAATAAAACCGGACAGTCGAATCTGTCCGGCAGTATGTTTTGTGAGGTCTGGTAATGCTTATAAATGTTCTGTGAAAATGGTCAGTCAATCAGACCGAAGTGAAGCGCGGCTTTCTGAATCCCGTCGTGTTCTACATCCTCTGTAACGTAGTCGGCATTTTCCTTAATGATCGCTTTGGCATTGCCCATGGCAACGCCGATACCCGCATGCTGGAGCATTTCGAGATCGTTTTCTCCATCGCCAAACGCGATGGTTTCTTCAGGTCGAATAGTGTGGAACTTCAGAAATTCTTCGATGCCCGCCTGCTTGCTGCCGCCTTTTCGAAGTAGATCGACCGCCTGATCGCACCAGCGCGTAATCGTGAATTCCGGAAGAAGAGCATGGAGCTCTTCTTCTTTTTCTTTGGGAACATAGCCAATCGCCGAATATACAGGATTTCCCGACCAGGAATCCACCGGCGGCAGCGGCGTGGAAACAGCCTTGTTGGCTGCTCTGACCTGATCGTCGATTTTATTGATATACAGACGGTCTTTTTCAATCAGCAGAACCGGAATGTCTTTCTCGTTGAAAAGTTTCAGAAGATGATTTCTGGCGGAATCTTCGAGCGGATGGGCGCTCAGAATTTCCTGATTCTGATCGAGAACAAGCTGACCATTCAGCGCAATGTAGCCATCCATTCGAATCCCCCGGGTAGGCAGACGATTGAACTCCATGATGGAACGGCCGGTTGCAGCTATACAGAGAATTCCCTTTTTCTGCATCTGTTCAATCGTATCGAGTGCGCTCTGGGGCACTGCCTTCAGTTTGTGGGAAAGCAAAGTCCCGTCAATATCGAAAAACGCTGCTTTAATCTGCATATCCGCTCCTCCTGTTCCTTTCGGCTTTTTCAAGAAATATCGTTTTTTTGCACTTCCATTTTAATGCGCAAAATGACTTGCGTTCGAAAGAAGACTGCCCGACTGGACGCAACCGCTTTACAGGCCATTGAAAGACACATCCCGCAAAGCCTGGCCAAATCTTCTGGCTTCTTCGCGGGACGTTTTTTGAAAGGGTCTTTGGGTTGTGTGCGGGGCAGATTATGAGAATAGAAAAGCGGATATTCCATTTTGGCAACGTGTTAAACGATCTTGCGTTTTGTTGGATAATCTTGCCTTTGAACAAAACCGACTCTTCTTTCGCCGCCGACTATGCTCTGTCGGCTCCTGGTCTTCAGAAAGACAGGCCAGTTAGAAAAACGTTCGAAAAATTCGGAATGTACAAACTGGATTTGGATTCCAGTCCGGAAAACGAACCGTATTTTGTAAGCGTCAAATAAAAGACGGGTATTTTCTCGACCGCCTCCTTGGGATAAT
>NZ_JBKXLD010000030.1:0-22562 GCF_047010065.1 Allobaculum sp. | reverse complement strand
TCTTCTGACGGAAACCCCGGCAGCTCCGATGATGATGTCGTAGACGCTGAGTTTACGGAAAAGAAATAAGCTGTTAAGCTTCGTTAGTATTCAAAGACTGCAGGATTTTCCTGCAGCCTTTTTTCAAGAGAAAGAGAGACAGTCTTTCAAGTCGAAAAACAGCGCGCACACGCTGGCTGTCGCTTTTTCTTACAAATGCAGAGGATTTGAAAGCGAATCGTCTGCGGCAGGCACAATGAATCGCGGACGATGCACACGCCCGTTAAAATCAGACTGCAAACCAGAACGAAACCAAAATCGCAGACCGAAGGGAAGAACACGCCGTATTCTGGCTGCGACAGAAAGAGGGGAAGTATATGGCAGGTGAAAAAAAGGACCTGTATGACATTCTTGAAGTTTCCCGCACCGCCACGCAGGAAGAAATCAAGAAAAGCTACCGTCGTCTAGCCAAGAAATACCATCCGGATATTTACAAAGGAGACGACGCCGAAGAACGCTTCAAGGAAATCAACGCGGCTTATGAAGTGCTCAGCGATGAACAGAAACGAGCAGCATACGACCGCTACGGAACGACCGACGGAAATCCGTTTGACAGCTTCAGCTCCTTTGCGGGAGCCGGCGGCGATCCGATTTCCGAAATGCTTCGTCAGATGTTCGGCGGCGGAGCCGCCTCTGGATATAGCGGCTACAGCAGCGGAAGCCGCGCAAAACCGCGCCCGCAGAAAGGCGAAGACTTCGTCCGCAACATCGACATCAGCTTCATGGACGCCATCCATGGCGCGACGATCGAAGTGCCGATTGAATACGAAGCGCCATGCGAACACTGCCATGGAACCGGTGCGGAAAACGGCAAGATGAAAACGTGCCCGGGCTGCAACGGGACAGGCCGGCGCGTGGAAGTGGTCGACACATTCTTTGGACGCATGCAGCAGGAAACCGGATGCAGCACCTGCCAGGGCACTGGACAGATTCCAGAAGAAAACTGTCATGAATGCCACGGCAACGGCTACGAATACCGCAAGATTCGTCTGAACGTCAAGATTCCAAAAGGCATCAAGACCGGAACGCAGGTCCGCATCCCCGAAAAAGGCGGACGCGGCTATAATGGCGGCCCCAACGGCGACCTGTATCTGAACGTCAGCGTTCTGCCTGATCCGACGTTCAAGCGCGTCGGTGATGATATTTACACCACCATTAAAATCGATGCACTTGACGCCATTCTCGGCTGCACCCGCAAGGTGCCGACCGTCAACGGCGAGGAAGATCTCACCATTCAGGCCGGGACGCAGCCCGATCAGCGCTACCGCATGAAAGGCAAGGGCGTGGAAACTGACCGGCACACCGGCGATCAGCTCGTTACCGTTCAGATCGAAATCCCGCGCCGTCTCAGCGAGCACGACCGTCAGCTCTACGAGGAAATCCGCGGTTCCAAATCCGAACCGAAACCCTTTGAGAAGATCAAGGATTTCTTCAGCGGAAAGAATCAGGATTAATTCAAAGCTCTGCACATTCGCACAAATCGAAACGGTCGCAGACCATAATTTCCCTTTGAAAAAAGGAACGCCAGCCGTCCCTGCCTGCCTCGTGCCGGTGTGGACGGCTTTTGGCTTTGGCGTTTCAGGCTACAGAAAAAAAGAATCTGGCGTGCGGGGAATCATGGTCAAATGAGAGTGCCTTTTGCGCGAAATAATCAAAAATAAAAGAGGACAGAAACATCAATGCAAAGTGTCCAGAAAAGCCGATGGCTTTTGGAAAGGACGGACTATGGCGGATAATAAAAGACTGTATGACATTCTGGGTGTCTCCCCGGATGCCTCAGATAAGGAAATTAAAAAGGCCTATCGCAAACTGGCGATGAAATACCATCCGGACGTCAATAAGGATCCGGATGCCGAAGAACGATTCAAGGAAATTAACCTGGCGCATGAGACGCTTTCCAAACCGGAACGGCGTGCGCTTTATGATAAATACGGCGAAGCGGCCCTCGATCCAAACTTCAATGAGGACGTTTACAACGCCTACGCCGGCAACGGCTTTGGACCAGGCGGCGGCGGAGGCTTCAGTTTTGAAGATCTCTTCCGGCAGGCCGGCGGTTCTTCTTCCGGCGGATTTGGCGGCGGTCAGGGCGGCTACAGCTCCTTTGGCGGCGATTTCTCCGATCTGTTTGGCGGCGCGTTTGGCGGATTTGGCGGCGGCGGCCGGCAAAGAGAATATCCGGCAAAAGGCGAAGACCGTCATGGATCGATTACGGTCGATTTCATGGATTCGATTCGCGGTACCACTTCAAGCATTACGTTCAATGTGACCGAGCCGGATGTATCGGGCAATTATACGACCCATCCGATTACGCTCGATGTTAAGATTCCTGCCGGCATTCGAGACGGCCAGAAGATTCGTATTCCGGGCAAAGGCGAACCGGGCATTTACGGCGGTGCGCCAGGCGATCTCTATCTGGAAGTCAAAGTTCGTCCGGACAAAACGTTCAGCCGGAACGGCAACGATATCGAAGTCGAAGTGGCTGTCGATGCCATCGCGGCTGCGCTCGGTACGCAGGTCGATGTACCGACCCTTGACGGCTCGGTAACGATGAAAGTGCCTGCCGGCATTCAGTCGGGTCAGAAGCTTCGTCTGCGCGGCAAAGGCGTCAAGACAGGATCGGGTACGGGTGATGAACACGTCAAAATCAAAATCACCGTTCCAAAAGATCTCACCGATGCCGAACGCGAACTGCTCGAAAAATTCCAGCAGCTGCGCGGCTAAACGAAATTCGGGCTTTATCCCTTTTCGATTTCTATTGCATTTTCCTTCATTTCTTCAGTTTTCTCTGCAAAAAAGGCGTCCAGTTCGGGCGTCTTTTTTAACAGGTCAATTCGGCATCCTCTTTCGGGGCTCTTCTGAAAACCGTTCGGGGCCTCCCGTTTTTTGCCTGTCCGAAAAAAATCCGGCACAGGGGCAAATGCAAAAGAAGCGCAGAGAAATCCAATCAGCGAAAAGAATGCAGCGGGAAAGAAGATGTCTGATATGGTGAAGATACAGCCGGCGCACAAAAGGAGAAGAAGACCATGGCCAATGAAAACGAACTGATTCTTGCCGATATTTTCGATCAGCCGATCGGAACGGGCGAAAAGGAAGCTGTCCACCAGAAAGGACTGCTGCACCGGGCCTTTTCGGTTTTCGTCTGTCATGACGGAAAAATGTTAGTGCATCGAAGAAATCCGAACAAATACCATTCCGGAGGCCTGTGGACCAACGCCTGCTGCTCCCATCCGCGTGCCGGAAAAACACTGGAACAGTCCGTGGAAGAGCGCCTTCAGGAAGAACTCGGCGTTTCCTTTCCGGTAGAAGAACTGTTTCATTTTGTGTATCGCAGCGTGTTTGAAAACGGACGGATCGAATATGAATTCGATCATGTATTTATCGCGGACTATGCCGGAGACTTCGCTCCCGATCCAGAGGAAATTGCCGAGTTGAAGTGGATCGATTTTGAAGAACTGAAAGAAGACCTGACGCACCATCCCGAACGCTATTCGGTCTGGTTTCAGATTGCGGCGCCACGGGTTCTGGAAATGCAGAAAAATCCAGAAGGAGCCAAAGAAGAAACCGGCCATCCAGGGTGCAAAAAGGAAACGGCTGAAAAATGACTTTGTCGGCTAAAAAAGAAGCCAAAGAATGCAGGAACGCTATAATAACCAAAACGAGGTAAAAGAATGAACGAAAATAAGGAACCGGCACAGACACCTGTCGAAAAAGAGCCGGAAAACGAAGCAACAGAAACCGTTGAAGTTACGATTGTAGAAGACCCGCAGACCGGAACGATCGAAGGGGAAAGCGTCGATCATTCGCAGACACTGGCGGAAATCGATCAGCTCGATCAGGCGATTGCCAAGGACATGAAGCTGTATAAAGCCTCCCTCTGGGCGGTCGGCATTCTCGTCGGCCTGTATCTGCTTTGCCTGTTCGTATTCAAGACCGGCGTACTCATCGTCTGCATTCTCATGATTATCGCGGCGGTCATGAATACCCGCTATTCCCGACGCGTACAGAAAGCCGCCGCCAAACGCGCCAAACTCAAAAAGTCTCTGGAAAATCCGCAGCCTGCACAGAGCACAGCCGATGGAAACGGACTGGAAATCGGTACGGACCGCAGCGATGAAGCCATCGTGACTGATGTAAAATCGCTGAACGAACTGCCAAAGGAATACACCGTTCTCGACCACGTGAAACTCGGGGATACGGATGTGGAAAACATTGTCGTTTCGCCATACGGCATCGCCGTCGTCGGTGAAGAAAGCGTTCGCCCGCAAATTGAAGCCATTCTGGCCGAAGCCAATGCGGACAGCCCGATTTTCTTCTATTCCGCCGATCTTCCCGTAAACGATCTGGCTGGAAAGATCCAGATGGAAAAAATCGTCGTATTAAGCGAGCAGCAGATCATGTCGGTTCTTCAGAAACTGCTTGGCCTGCGCTAGAGCGAAAAACAAAAAACTAAAAACACACGATAAAAACACGAAAGCGGCTTTGTCCAGATTCTCCCAAACCGATCAGGGGGACAGACAAAGCCGCTTTTTTGAATAGACGAAAAGTACGGAAAAGACGACACGAAAAAAAGCCGCAGCCCCGAGCAGATGCGGCTTGTAAATCTGGAAAACAGGAATGTTTCTGCGATTCAGACGCCTGCAGCGTTTGACTTAGAATCTGCGCTGCCGTTTTTACGGGCAGCTTTATACGCTGGATAGAGGGCACTGCCGCAAAGCAGAGCGGCGACAAGCAGAAGCAGAATACGGAACGCGTTGTCCCATCCAAAGATGGCCGACCAGCCATAGGCGAAAAACAGGAAGACGAGAACGGCGGCGCAAAGTCCGATCCACAGCATCGTCTTTTTTGCCTGAAGCTGGATGTAAAACGCCCAGGCCAGCCAGGCATACAGAACGATCATGCAGAGCGCTTCGCCAAGATGGAGCCATACAGCCGAAACGTTTACGGCATCAATGACCGACTGGGCGCTCATCAGCGCGTTGAGCGAATCGAAGCCGCTGAAAATAGCGCCTTCCATCACGCCGTACGTCAGTCCAAACAACAGCGCGAAGCTTTGCGGGCCGCCCTTTTTCAGAAGGTGACGATCGTACAGAAGGAACACCGCGCAAAGGTAGACCGCCTGCAAAACGGTATAGAGCATGGCGACCGCAGCCGGCGATTTCGTCAGCTCGATAAACCAGCTTTGCGAAGCGAAGAGCATCGGCATGATCAGCCGAAACAGAATCAGGTAGAGCACCTGGTATAAGGCGCCATACACCATTGGACGCCATGCGTTTTCGTGGGTGTAGCCGTAGACGCAAAGCACGATTAACGGGATGAGCAGAAGAACCAGGCAGGAAACGAGTAAAGTGAATGCAGTCATGGAAATCCCCAATCTTCGGCCGGATCTTTCTTGTCCAGTTTTTGAAAACTGTCTCGCGGCCGCAGTATTCTGCCCGTAGTATACCTGCGGGCAGAAGCGCAAAAAGACAAAGCTGACCGAAAGAAGTGCCTCTGTCCGGCAGATCCTTTTGGAAAAATCGAAATCGGATACAATGGACAGAGCCGCTTTTTAAACAGCCGGTCGAAAGGGGATTGTATCATGAGCGAAGAGGCAAAAGGGAAAACGGAATCGAATGCGCGCGGCCGTCTGTGGGCCGGTGCGCTGCTTTGCTGCGGACTGTGGGGTCTTGCCCCGGCCCTCATTAAAATGGGCTATCAGACGCTGCATATTGAAACGACAGGAACCATCGTTCTGTTTGCGGGTGCCCGCTTTTTTCTGGCGGGGCTGCTCGTCCTCGCGTTTTATTCGATGCAAAATCGCTCCCTGCCAAAACTTCGAAAAGAAGCCCTCGGACCGATTTGTGTTCTCGCTCTGTTTCAGACGTTTGGCCAGTACTTCTTTTATTACATGGGAGCCGCTCACGCGTCCGGCATGATGGTTTCGGTTCTTTCCGGCATGAGCGCTCTGCTGGCGCTGTTGTTTTCCGCCCTCGTCTTTCGTCTGGAAAAGATGACCTGGATGAAAGCGGCGGGATGCATTGTCGGCTTTCTGGGCATTCTGCTCATGAACCTTTCACCTTCCGGCTTTCAGTTTTCCCTGCAGGGCGAAGGCATGATTTTTCTTTCGCAGGTTTCAAGTGCCCTCTCGGCGGTCTTCATTCAAATCTTCTCCCGGAAAAATTCGCCCGTTGTGCTTTCGGGCTGTCAGTTCGTTCTGGGCGGTTCGGCTCTGATGGCACTGGGCCTTTGTCTGCCGGATCATGGCGTGAGCTGGAATGCGCAGGGCCTGCTCATTCTTCTGATTCTGGCGCTCGTCTCCGCTGGCGCCTACAGTCTGTGGGGCGTCCTGCTCTCACGCTATCTGGTCTCTTCGGTCAGCGTCTTTGGCTGCACGATAGGTCTGTTTGGCGTGCTGTTTTCGGCGCTGATTTTAAAAGAGAGTCTCAGCGCAAGGCTGATTCTGGCCGCTCTGGTCACCAGCTTTGGCATTTACATGGTCAATGCCCGTCTGCCGCAGAAGAAGAAGCGATAATAAAATCGATACGAGAAGCGACGCGAGAAGCAATACAAGAAGCAATACAGGAAGCACAACGAGAATCGAAACGTGAAGCCATGCGAAAAACTGCGTACGAAAAAGCGGCAGGTGCCTGTTTTCTGGAGAGTCTCACAAACCGATTTTTCTGCGCCCGGCTTTTAGGAATGTTTTTGGGAATATAAGAAAAGCGCAAAGATACCATAAAGATAAAAGATACCGTAATGATAAATGATATAAGAAAGACGGGACGGGCCTCTTACGGTGTAAAAAGAGAAAAACTATATAAAAACTATATATAAAACTATATATAAAAGGATATATAAGAACTACAGATCCGTAACGAATCCAAAAGCGCAGAGCGCAGGGCTGCGAACTGCGGCTTCAGGCAGAAAGGAGAATCTTTATGCATTGGAATCTTCATAAACCAGACGCAAATCCAAAAAGAAAGGCGAAAGCGGGCCAATCGAGCCGGCTTTCATTTTCGCGCTTTGTCCATCGAAGCGTTTCTCTTCTGATCTGCCTGATGCTTACGGCGACGATGACTGCCGGCTGTGCGAAAGAAAAAAAGCCGGTGCGCATCGGGATGACTGACAGCATTTCCACCCGTCTGGTCGGCTGGATGGTCGCGGCCATGGCGGAACACGAAGGCATCGAATGCATCATGGAAGAAGTGCCCGGCGGCATTTCCAACCTGCAGCCGCCATTAGAGAGCGACAAGCTGCAGATCGGCGTCGAGCTGGCGCAGTCGGCCTGGAAATCCGTGCTCAATGAGCGCGGCGTGTATACGATTCAGGATCTGAGCACGCTGGAACAGGCGTACGACAAGCGCGGTCTCGACTGGTTCGCCCTCGATAACGCCGACGATAAATACACGATCGCCATTTCCAAATCGCTGGCTAAAGAGAAAAACATCCAGACGCTCAGCAATCTGGCCAAATACAGCGACAGCCTCGTTCTTGGCGCGCCGACGCAGTATTTCCAGGATGCCGACGGCTATCCCTGGCTGAATGCGCAGTACGGCATTTCCTTCAAGACGGCCGTCAATCTGCCGACCGATCTGACCGCGGACGCTCTGCGAAAAGGCAAAGTCGACGCGATCCCGATTCATACCCTCGACGGTCTTTTGCGCAAGGATGAACTGTACGTTCTTGAAGACGATCTCAACAGCTGCCCGCAGTCGCAGCTTGGCGTGGTCATCACACAGTCCGCGCTCGAACAGTATCCAGAGCTTTCCGAAATCTGTCAGAAGCTCAGCCGCGAGCTGACCGGCGAAAAGCTGACCTTTTACGGCCGTCTGGCGGTGTATGGTCTGGCCAGTGAAGAAGAGGCGGCGCTGCAGTTTCTGAAAGCCAGAGATCTGATCGTTGAAGATCCCGCCGCAGTGGAAAGCGTTTCCTAATCTTCAATCCAGCCAGAGTAATTCAGAAATCCGTTTCAAAAAATTTTTTCTGACGCAAACTATTTCAGGAAAATGTCAAAAGGAACAGTAAGCATTTACGGACAAATCAGCAGGCGTTCGCGCCTGCTTTTTTACTGAGCCTTGGTAAGTACTAATTTTTTGTAATTGTGTGTAAAAAACGGTACACTTTCCTGCGTGCAAAAATAAAAAAGGTTTGGTTCCGACACAGTGGTAACCCCTTACCCTTTTGTTCGGGCAATCGGTTGTTCGGTCATTACAGGCGAATTGAAAGATTTGCCTACCTATAATCAAAGTGTTGAACAAAGTTTGTGACGAATACGGTAAAAATATCGGATCAGGACTGTATTTGCTGCACACTTAAGGAGGACATTTCATGAAAAACTGGCAGAAATTTGCTGCTGCTGCGCTTGCAGGCTCCATGCTCCTGGCTGGATGCGGCGACGGCGGAGAAACTGCTGATGCTTCCAAAGCTTCTGGCGACGGATCCAAAGGTTCCGTGTATTATCTGAACTTCAAACCAGAAGCAGACAAAGCCTGGCAGGAACTCGCTAAGAAGTATACTGACGAAACGGGTGTAGACGTAAAAGTAGTTACTGCAGCCAGCGGCAACTACGAAACAACCTTGATGTCGGAAATGGGCAAGAGCGGCGCTCCAACGCTGTTCCAGGTCAATGGTCCAGTCGGCCTGAAAAACTGGGAAGACTATGCATACAACCTGTATGACACTCCAGTATTCGATCAGCTGACCAGCGACAGCTACGCTCTGTACATCGGCGACAAAGCAGACAACGATGTAGCTGCGATCGCCTATGCGATTGAATCCTACGGCATTATCGTCAACACTGAACTGCTCGAAAAGGCAGGCCACTCCGTTGACGAAATCACAAGCTTCGAAACTCTGAAAAACGTTGCAGACGATATCCAGTCCCGCAAGGACGAACTCGGATTCTCCGCCTTCTCCTCTGCAGGCATGGACGGATCTTCCGACTGGCGTTTCAAAACGCACCTGGCCAACATGCCGATCTACTTCGAATACAAAGATGACGGCGTAACGGACAAGGACGAACTGAAGGGCACTTATCTCGATAATTACCGCGATATCTTCGATCTGTACATCACAGATTCCACAACCGAAGGAAAAGACCTCGCTTCCAAGACGATGGACGATTCCGAACGTGAATTTCTGAACGGCGAAGCCGTATTCTTCCAGAACGGTTCCTGGGAATACACAAACCTGATTGACGGCGGCATGACTGACGATCAGCTGACGATGATCCCAATTTATATCGGTGCCGGCGACGAAGCCAACCAGGGCCTGTCCACAGGTACGGAAAACTACTGGGTAGTCAACAAGGAAGCTTCCGCTGACGATATCCAGGCTACGCTCGACTTCATGAACTGGCTGGTTACTACTGACGAAGGAACCACATTCATGGCGGACGATCTTGGCCTGACGATCCCGTTCAAGGATGCAAAACCAAGCCCGAACATCTTCGTTCAGGAAGACATTAAGCTGACGGAAGAAGGCAAGACACCAGTATCCTGGAACTTCACAACCATGCCTTCCGAAGAATGGAAGAACACTCTGGGTTCTGCTCTGACCGCTTACGCAGCAGATCCAACCGATGCCAACTGGGAGAAGGTAAAAGAAGCCTTCACTGTTGACTGGAAAAACGAAAAAGAACTTGCCAAATAGCCGCTGATCCGGATTGGCGATTCAGCAGTGCCTGAAGACCTCTTGCACAGGCTTCAGGAAAATCCAGGTGCCTGCTGATCCGGGCACCTGAGCAGCGCAGCCGGAAAACCTGTTTTTACCGTCTGCGCTGTTTTTGCTTTCTGTTCACCCTGTTCAAAAAGAGCAGCGTGCTTCAGAAAATAAAATTATTGAAATACCCGCTTCTCTCTGGCCTGTTTCGCTCGAAACGGGACGCAGAAGAAGCTGTGCATAAAACAAAATCAACAAAATTAAAAAGAAACGCTTTGCTTTTCTGTCGGATCCATCCGCTCCCTGAACGCTTCTCATTCTCATTCCGCTTAGCCGGGATAAGGAGAAGGCAGGGAAGGATGGTTTCCGTACAGGAAACGAATTCTGTCCTTTTATGGCAAGCGTTTGAAACGTTTACATAGAGGACTTGCAGTAAAGAATAGGAGCAGCTTATGGAAAAAGCGTTAAAGAAATACGGCTGGATCTTCGTGCTGCCTACCCTGATCGCATTTACGATTGGATTTATCGTCCCCTTCTTTGAAGGTCTCTATTTTTCCTTCTGTAAATTCACGACCGTAGGCAATGCGAAATTCATCGGTTTTGGCAACTACGTCAGCGCCCTGACGGACGCCCAGTTCCTTCGCTCTGCCGGATTTACCATCGCCGTGACGGTGGTCAACATCCTCGCCATCAACATTCTCGCCTTCGCTCTGGCTATGGCACTGACCCAGAAGCTTAAAGGTACGAACTTCTTCCGTACCGTCTTCTTCATGCCAAACCTGATCGGCGGTATCGTTCTTGGCTACATCTGGCAGGTTCTGATCAACGGTGTCCTCTCCATCGCGGGTCAGCCTTTGCTGAAACTGAACGGCACAGCCGGCTACTGGGGCATCATCATCCTGATGTGCTGGCAGCAGATCGGCTACATGATGATCATTTACATCGCCGGACTGCAGAACGTCCCCGATGACCTCGTCGAAGCCGCCAGGATTGACGGCGCGACCGACTGGCAGATTCTCTGGAAAGTCAAAATTCCGATGATGATGCCGTCCATTACGATCTGTGTCTTCCTGACACTGACCAACTCGCTGAAACTGTTCGACCAGAACCTGGCTCTGACCAACGGCGATCCAAACCATTTAACCGAAATGCTCGCGCTGAACATTTACCGCACCTTCTACGGCCGTTCCGGCCCGCAGTGGAAAGGTATCGGCCAGGCTAAGTCGGTTATCTTCTCGATTGCTGTTATTCTGATCGGCTTCTGGCAGCTGAAAGCCACAAGAAGCAAGGAGGTACAGGCATGAGTGACGCAAAACGTAAAAGTTCCGCAAAAGAGGTCTGCCTCTTTATTCTCATGGTCGTACTGGCCGTTCTGTGGATTTACCCGGTTTTCATGATTCTCGTCAACTCTCTGAAAGTGGAGAGTGCCATTACGACAAGCAGCGTCTTTGACCTGCCGAACGCCGCGCAGTTTGCGGGCTTCGCCAACTATTCCGAAGCAATCAATTCGCAGGGATTCCTCGTTTCGCTTGGCTATTCCACGCTGATTACCATCACCTCGGTTCTCGCAATTATTATCTGCTGTTCGATGTGTGCCTGGTATATCACCCGCGTTCATACCAAGTTCAACAACTTCCTGTACTACCTGTTCGTATTCTCGATGGTTGTACCGTTTCAGATGGTTATGTTCACCCTTTCGCAGACGGCGGACATGCTCAAACTGAACAACCCGTTCAACATCTGGGTCATCTATCTTGGCTTTGGTGCCGGTCTGGCGGTCTTCATGTTCGCCGGCTTCGTAAAATCCATTCCGGTGGAAATTGAAGAAGCGGCCATGATCGACGGCTGTACCCCGCTCCAGACGTTCTTCAAAGTCGTTATGCCGATTCTGAAACCGACGATGGTTTCCGTTACGATTCTGCAGGCGATGTGGATCTGGAACGACTACCTTCTGCCGACTCTGGTTCTGGATATCACGAAATACAAAACCATCCCGATGCTGATTCAGTACTTCCGCGGAAGCTACGGAAAAGTATCGATGGGTCCGATGATGGCCTCCATCATCATGACGATCATCCCGATTATCATCGTTTACATCCTTGGTCAGAAACACATCATCAAGGGTGTAGCCGCCGGTGCCGTCAAAGGCTAAAGCGACCGTCAAAGATCTCGCCCGTCTTTCCGGCTGGTCTTTAGGCACAGTCTCCCGGGTGCTCAACCGCGCTCCGGGCGTCAGTGAAAAGGCCGTCGCGGATGTAGAAAGAGCGATTGCCGCCAGCGGCTTTGTTCGCAATGACCGGGCTTCGGCCCTGCGCCGCAAGGAAAAATCCGGCGTTCTCATTCTGGTGCACAGCCAGCCGTTCCCGTATTATCAGACGCTCGCTGAGCGTGTGAAAAGCCGGCTGGAAGGCCATAAGGAAATGGAACGCAAGCCCCTGACTCTGATGGAGCTTTCCGCACAGGCAGGGGAAGATGAAATTCTTACGCGCATCGAGCAGACCAGCTGCGAATTGGTCATTGTGATCGGTGCCTCTCGACAGATGCTGATGCATATTCATGGCCGGATTAAAATTCCGGCCATTTATTTCAGCGGGGATCTTTCCTCTCTGGACGCCAGCAGAACCGCCTGCTTCTTTTTGCCGATTACCGAAATCGCCCAGCAGTGCACGGAGCTTCTTTTCGAAAACGGATGCCGCAGGATCGGCATTTTGTACGCCGACCGCGAAAATTCGATCGAAAGCGCGGATTTCATTCTCGGTGTGCAGTACGCCTTCTATTCACGGAATCAGGTCTTTTCCCTGCAAAAGCAGGGCGTCTGCTGCACGTGTTCGAAAAATGCGGGCTATGCCGGCCTGAAAGAACTCGTCTGGCAGATGCCGGATCTGGACGGCCTGCTCGTTTTTGAAGAAAACATGGCGCTTGGCGCGCTTCGCGCCGCGCAGGATCTTGGCTATGTTCCAGGAGAAAAGCTGAAGGTGATCACCCTGGCGCAGAGCGATCTTTGCGACTATGCCTGTCCAAGGCTTAGCGCGGCAAGACGGGATCTGGAGACGGAGGCGGGACAGCTTTCAAAAACGGCATTGAAAATGTTAGGATTTTTCCGGACCGACAGAGACTGCCATATTCCCGTCTCCTGGAGCATGTCCTTTGCGCCAAGCTGTCCAAAGCCGGGCGCAGACGGGATCCCGGTTTTTCCAAATGAAGATTCTGTTCCTCCGGAAAACGCTCAAAAAGACGAATCGAAGACAGACCAGTCTGAGAATGACGAATCTCAGAAAGATCAATCGGAAAAAGAAGAATACGCGGGATCGTGACGAAACGCTTTTGGAAAGGCTCCAGGAAAAGCTTCAGACCTATTGATACAATCCCAGAAATCCCCCTCTGAACGGGGATGGGACAGTCTTTGAAACGGAATGGAATAGAGCTTATACAAGCTTTAGAAAGAGTGAACTATGCGAAAAAATGGAATCCTTCTTCACATTTCCAGTCTTCCTTCTCCTTATGGAATCGGAACGCTGGGCAAAGAAGCCTATGACTTCGTCGATTTCCTGAAACGCAGCGGACAGTCCGTCTGGCAGGTACTCCCCCTGTGCCCGACCGGCTACGGCGATTCTCCCTACGCTTCCTACTCGACGTTTGCGGGCAACCCCTATTTCATCGATCTGGATCTGCTCGCTAAAGACGGCCTGCTCAATGAAGAAGACTACAAATATATCGACTGGGGCGAAAAAGCCGATCAGGTCGATTTTGGAAAGATGTACAACAACCGTTATCCGGTTCTGGCCAAAGCGGTCAATCGCTTCCTGGAAAATCCGGATGCCGAGTATGAGACGTTCTGCAAGAAGAACGCCCACTGGCTCGATGACTACGCGCTGTTCATGGCGTTAAAAGATGCCAACGAAGGCAAGGCGTGGCTCGACTGGGACGAAGAACATCGTCTTTACGATGCGAAAAAGACTGCGAAATGGGCGCAGGAAAACAAGGATCGCATGGACTACTACAAAGTCATGCAGTATCTGTTTTTCAAGCAGTGGGACGCGCTGCGCGCCTATGCGAACGAAAACGGGGTAGAAATTCTCGGCGACCTGCCGATTTATGTCGCGCTCGATTCCGTAGACGCCTGGAGCCATCCGGAACTGTTCCTGCTCGACAAGGACGGCCGTCCAAGCGCCGTTGCCGGCTGCCCGCCTGACGGATTTTCCGCGGACGGCCAGCTCTGGGGCAACCCGCTCTACGACTGGGACTACCATAAGAAAACCGGCTACGACTGGTGGATTCGCCGGATCGATCATCTGACCAAAGTCTTTGATATTCTGCGCATCGACCACTTCCGCGGCTTTGATTCGTTCTATGCCATTCCTTACGGCGCCAAAACTGCCAAGAAAGGCGAATGGCTCAAAGGGCCGGGCATCGATCTGTTCAAGGTCATGGAAAAGAAAATCGGCAAGCGCAACATCGTTGCCGAAGACCTGGGCTTCCTTACAGACTCCGTTAAGGAAATGCTGGCAGAATCCGGTTTCCCGGGCATGAAGATTCTCGAGTTCGCGTTTGATTCCCGCGACGACTCCGGATCGGAATACCTGCCGTACAATTATCCGAAAAACTCCATTGCCTATGCGGGAACGCACGACAATGAAACGATCCAGGGCTGGTTCCATTCGATTTCGCCGGAAGACAAAAAGTACGCCTGTGATTTCATGGATGCCTACAACCCGGATGAATACAACTGGGAAATGATGCGCACCGTCATCGCTTCGCCAAGCGATACCTCCATTCTGCAGGCGCAGGATCTGCTCAACCTTGACTCTTCCGCGCGCATGAACACCCCGGGCAAGCCTTCCGGCAACTGGACCTGGCGTCTGACACCGGGCTGGCTGACTGACGATATCGAAGGCGCCCTGACCTGGCTGACCAAACTGTACGGCCGTGCGCCAAAGCCGAAAAAAGAAGAAGCCGAAACAACGGAAAGCAGCGAAACCTCTGCTGAAGCCGAACAGGCCTTCGCTTAAACCGATCGAAATTCTGTCCATAGCCGAAAAAAAGGATGAAAAATTCTTGGAAAATTCATCTGGAAGGAACGGTAAAAAAGGCAGGAAATTACGGACAGACCGTTTGCGCTGGCTTATCGAAAAAGCGGGATTGGTCAAGAAATAAGCTTTATCGCATTTGATTTTTATCCAAAAAAGATAACTTCCGGACAGCTCCTGCGGGCTTTCGTCCGGAATTTTTTTAATTTTCAGAAAATTTTCAGCGGTTCGCAGGCACTGTTGTGTTGTCTGAATTTCAAGAACATGAAAGAATAGGATAGATTGAATATGTTCAGCCCAAGAAGGGCATGGAGAAAAGAATGAACGATACAGTTTCGATGATTCTCGGCCTGCTGACTGGCGTAGCTCTCTTTCTGTTTGGAATGAGTTCCATGTCGGACGGCCTGAAGAAGGTTGCCGGTAACAAAATGGAAATGATCCTCTACCGGCTGACGAACTCCCCCCTGAAAGGTTTTCTGCTCGGAACAGCAGTAACCTGCGTGATTCAGTCTTCATCCGCTGCGACCGTGATGGTCATTGGCTTTGTCAATTCCGGAATGATGAAGGTCACACAGGCGATCGGCGTAATCCTTGGCGCCAACATTGGCACCAGTATTACCGGATGGATCGTCTGCATGTCCTTTCTCGACGGAGCCGGATGGGCTTCCTACTTTTCCTCGACAACAATTACCGCCGTCATGGCGATTGCAGGCATGCTCCTGCAGATGTTTTCCAAAAAAGACACGACGAAATCTTTCGGCAACATTCTGCTCGGCTTTGCGGTTCTCATGACCGGCATGAGCATGATGTCCGGTGCGGTTGCGCCTTTGAAAACCGACCCGACGTTCATCAATGCGATGGCCACGCTCAATAACCCCATGATCGCCCTGCTGTTCGGTATCCTGGCTGCTGCGGTTCTGCAGTCGTCCTCGGCTGCCGTCGGCGTTGTGCAGTCGTTAAGCGTTACCGGCGCGCTGACGTTCCAGTCGACGTTCCCGCTCGTAATGGGCATCGGCATCGGCGCGTCCTGTCCTGTACTTCTGGCTGCCGTAGGCGCCAACAAGGACGGTGTCCGAACCTCGCTGGTTTATCTATTGACCGCGGTGCTTTCGACGCTGCTCGCCTCCGTTGTGTACTATCCGCTTGAAGCGGCCGGCATTCTGAACATGGCTTCAGATGTCATGAACCCGTTCTCGATCGCGGCGACGAATACGATTTTCCGCGCGCTGACGATGACGGCGATGCTGCCGTTTGTAAAGCAGATTAAGAAGCTCGTCTTCCTGATCGTGCCGGCAGATCCTGCGGACGAAGAAGATCTCGGCGACTTCGACAAACTGGAAGGCCGTCTTCTCGCCAACCCGGATCTCGCGTACCAGGCCGCCATGGATGTCATGGAAGGCATGGGCCGCAAGGCACGCAAAAACGTGCTGCGTGCAGTAACGCTGATCAATGACTATACGCCCGAGGGCTACCGCAAGGTTTCCGACCTCGAGCAGACACTGAATAAATACGAAGAAAAACTCGGCAAGTATCTTGTTAAACTGACGGCTACCGGCGTTACGTATCGCGAATCGCAGAACATTTCGAAGTCGCTGCAGGCCATTGCGGACTTTGAAGCGATCGGCGACTACGCCCTGTCCATTGCGGACATCACCAAGAGCATGAAGGAAAAGAAACAGAAATTTTCCATGCCCGCGCTCGATGAACTGAACGTCATCGCAGCGGCTGCAGAAGAAGCGGTAACGATTACGGTGGACAACTTCATGTCCAGCAACGTGGATGAGATCAAGCGCGTCTTCGCCCTTTCTCAGCTCGTTTCGCTTTCCGCTTCGCAGATTAAAAAACGCCACATCAGCCGACTGAAAGCCGGCACCTGCTCGATGGAAGCAGGCTTCCTGCAGGCGGACATTATTTCGGATTTCCAGCGCATCGTAGACCATTGCGCGGCGATCGCTCTGGACGTGGTCAAGGAAGCGGAAAAGGACTTCTCGGTACACCGTTACCTGCGTGCCTACACCACCGAAATGCGTCCGGATTATCAGGAAATGCTTCGTCAGTACGAAACAAAGTACTCGATCTAGTTCGCAAAATCGGCGGTACGTTTTGCAAAGTTCCTGTCTTTCTCTGCAGGCAGGATTGCATTTCCAATTCGCTTGAACCGCTCCTATGGCATTTGTTTTCCAAATTTAGAAAAAGCAGAACGCCCGATCTTTCCCTTATTCTGGAACCGATCGGGCGTTCTTTGTTTTGAGATACGGCAGATCGATGAACGCCTACGGATGCCGATGGATGTGGTGGCAAAGCTGTCTGTTCGCAGGACAGGCGGAATATGCGAGCAATGAGCCGGCTGTATACGGCTGTATGGGCAGAACGTTCAAACTGTCCGCATACAAACCGTCCTGCGCGCTAAGCTGACCTTTGCGTGATGCAAATCCAGAACCTTAAGCTTCATACAGACAAAAAATAAAAGGCCTCTGTTCGCGCAGGAATCGCGCCCTGACAGAGGCCTGTCGTGCAATGGGAAAAGGATCGGGCAGCCGCTTATTTTTGCTTCTTGCTGCGGCGTGCGTTTCGCCATTCTTCTTTCTGCTTGAGGATTTCCTGTTCCTGACGACGGGAAATCATGTACTTTTCCTTTTTGCCGGAAAGTTCATACTGCTTGCCGTAGGCGGGAAGTTCCTTGATGGAAGAATAGGGGATTTCTTCGGTTTTGTAGAAGATGCCCTGGCGATAGAAAACCATACGTCCGGCGTTCCAGCGGGAAACCGCCTTGCCGGCACAGAAAATGGCGATGCCGATAAAGCAGAGCGTTTCGGGCGCGAACTGCGTCGAGCCGGCCAGGGTGGACGCCTGCGTAGCGAAGGAGAGGGAAACGAAGGCCAGAATGATGTCGATCCAGATCCAGCCCTGATCGAATGTGGCCAGAACGGAACCTTCGTGAAGCTTTCGAAACTGCTTCTGTGCTGTCATCGAATCCCGAAGCGACACGACATTTTTGTAAAGGAAATAGACGGCCAGAATGCACAGGGCGAAGCCGAGAAACCAGATTGCGTAAAAGGCCATATGTACAGCTCCTTTCAGAACGCTTGACAACTATTTTACCATTTTCCCTGCTGCTAAATAAACTGTCTGTTCGCGAATAAACTGAAAACGCTTTGAAAAAGGAAGTATCTCTTTTTGATTCGTCTAAAATGCTTTTCAACGGTCGGGTTTGTATCATACAGGCAGGAGGTAATTCAAGACCTATGGACATTGATTTGAACCAAACTCTCGAGAATATTGCAGAGTTCTATTATGGAAAACGTCTGAAAGACTGCACAGACCGCGAACTTTACTACATTCTCCTGGATCTGACAAAAGATCTTTTAAAAGGCGTTGAAGAAATCAAGGGCGATCGCCGTCTTTATTACATTTCAGCAGAGTTCCTCATTGGGAAGCTTCTTTCCAATAACCTTCTTAACCTGGGCCTGTATGCCGAGGTACGGGACATCCTGAAAAAGAATGGAAAATCTCTTGCAGCAGTAGAAGAATACGAACCAGAACCTTCGCTGGGCAACGGCGGTCTCGGCCGTCTGGCTGCGTGCTTCCTGGATTCTATCGCAACCCTCGAACTGCCAGGCGACGGTGTCGGCCTGAATTATCATCTGGGCCTGTTCCACCAGGCTTTTGAAGACTACAAGCAGAAAGAATATCCGGATCCATGGCTGAGCGACAATTCCTGGCTTACGGATACGGGCAAGTACTTCCCGGTACAGTTCGGCGATTTCAGCGTAGATGCGCATCTGTATTCCATTGATGTGTGCGGCTACACGAAAAAGAAAAACCCCCTTATGCTGTTTGATCTCGACACGGTAGACGAAAGCATCGTACAAAGCGGCATCAGCTTTGATAAAGACGATATCCGCAAAAACCTGACCCTGTTCCTTTACCCGGATGACAGCGACGACGCAGGCCGTCTGCTTCGCGTTTACCAGCAGTATTTCCTCGTCAGCGCCGGTGCGCAGATGATTATCGAGGACATGAAGGCTGCCGGCTATCCTTTACAGGAAATCTCCAGGCATGCCGTCATTCAGATCAACGATACCCATCCTTCCATGGTTATCCCGGAACTGATCCGTCTGCTCATGGAAAACGGTCTGACGCTCGATGAAGCCATCGAACAGACCGAACAGACCTGCGCCTACACCAACCACACCATTCTGGCGGAAGCGCTGGAAAATGGCCGATGGGATTCCTCGAACAGGTAGCGCCGCAGCTGCTGCCGATTATCGAAGAACTTGACAAGCGCGCCAAAGAACGTTCGGACAACCCGAAAACTGCGATTATCGACGAAAACGGCGTCGTTCACATGGCAAACATGGATATCCATTTCTCCAAGTCGACCAACGGCGTAGCCAAAATCCACACAGACATTCTGAAAGATACCGAACTTCATGATTTTTATGAACTCTATCCGGAAAAGTTCAACAACAAGACAAACGGCATCACCTTCCGCCGCTGGCTCCAGGCGTGCAACCCGCAGCTGACCGACTGGATTATTTCCAAGATCGGAACCGGCTTTTTGAAAAACGCCGATGAGCTGGCGAAACTTCTCCCGTTTGTGAAACAGCCCCAAGCGCTGAAGCAGCTGGCTGCGATCAAGCAGGAAAAGAAGGAAGAGCTCGCGGTATTCCTCAAAAACCGTCAGGGCATCGAACTCGATACCCATTCCATCTTTGATATTCAGGTAAAGCGTCTCCATGAATACAAGCGCCAGCAGATGAACCTGCTTTCGGCCATTCACCTGTATCAGGAGATCAGGAACGGCTACAAGCCGGAACAGAAAGTCACCATTATTTTCGGTGCCAAGGCCGCCCCGGCTTACATTCTGGCCAAGGATATTATTCATGCCATTCTCGTCTTCTCGCAGATTGTCGACAACGATCCGGAAGTTTCGAAATATATGCAGGTTGTCATGGTGGAAAACTATGATGTCACCTGTGCCGAAAAACTGATTCCGGCTGCGGATATTTCCGAACAGATTTCGCTGGCTTCCAAGGAAGCGTCCGGTACCAGCAATATGAAATTCATGCTGAACGGCGCGGTAACCCTCGGAACCGATGACGGCGCCAACGTCGAAATTCACGACCTCGTCGGCGACGACAACATCTTCATTTTCGGAACAAAGAGTGAAGACGTCATCGAAAGCTACGCAAAAGGGGACTACCATCCGCAGGCCGTGCTCGAAGCAGAACCTGAGGTCAACGACATTGTGAACTTCCTGGTCGGCGAAGAAATGATGGCTCTGGGCGATCCGGAATGCCTGCATCGTCTGCACCATGACATGACGACTAAGGACTGGTTCATGGCTCTGCGCGATCTGGAAGCCTACATGGCTGAGCGCAAGAAAGCGTATGCGGCTTACGCCGACAAGGATAAATGGTATGCCATGGCGCTCACCAACATCGCAATGGCCGGCTACTTCTCCAGCGACCGCACCATCGAACAGTACAACAAGGATATCTGGAAACTGAAATAAGATATCCCCATCCGGCAATAGAAATCCGAAACAGAAATACGCAGTGCGCAGGGCCGTCGGCTTCTGCGCATTGTTCGTTTTGCCCGTAAACCTTACGATTCTGCTTCAAATTGCAAAAACAGGATTTTTTTACACCCGTAGATCCGGGAAGAGGAAAAATATAGAATCAGCCAGCGACCCGCTTCGCGTCGGGCGTACGCAAAAATGACCGGGGAGTTTCTTTGCGTACCAATCCGGCTGCACGGTTCCTGGACAAAGTTGTCCGCTTTTTATGAAGCGCTCTTTCAGGGCGCGCAGGACTTGTTTTACCCCCACTCAGGATTCACCCGAGCATCCGCAAAGGGATCCGAAAACAATTTACGTATTCGAAATACCATCCAAAAATAAAAAGGAGAATGAACGGGCAGATATGAACCGACCTAGAATCAAAATTCCTTCTTTGATTCCCGTAGAAATCGAAGAGGAACCCAGAGAAACCGATTCTGTTTTTGCGCCTGAAACCGCCCTCGAAACAGAATCTGCAGCCCCTGCACAGGCTTCTCTCATCACGACCAATTCCCCGCAAAACGATCATTCGCCCGCTAACCTGGAAGCGGGACAGGAAAAGGCTCTGTCCAGTACGGAGTCCCTTTCTCATGCCGAATTAACGGCCGCTATCCCTGAAGATCTGCAGCCGGCATCCGCCGATGCAGACGCGCCCAAAGCGCCGGAAAAGAGCGCGCAGAGCGTGCAGCCTGCCAGTGCGCCACAAGCAGCTAAATCCGAATCTGTCAGCACGGCACAATCGAAAGAATCGAGCGCACCGGCAATGAAAGCCGCAGAAACAAAGCCTTCTTTCCAGCCTGCAGCCCCTGCGCCAAAACAGCCGCTGAAACCGGAACAGGTTCTCGAAAAACTGGTGATCGATCCGATCGTCATGAAGCTCAATCCGCTTGACGATCCAACCGAGATTCCGCCGGCCATTTATGATCTGGCGGTCCAGATTACCGACAACTGGGATCTTCTCGAACCTGTGTTCGATGCGCTTCGCACATCCCTTATCAGCAAGGATTATTCCTTTTCCGTCACTGCAAGAAACGGTGTGGAACGAAAGAAACTGGTGTCCATGCTTTCCGGCATGGCGGGGCTGATGGCCGGCGTAGCCGAAACCGGCAAAAATGGCGTATCCGTTTCCGGACGCCTGATCCCAACACAGCGAGGCATAAAATTTGTGAGCGGAAGTTTCCTTGAAATGGCGTGCTACCAGAAAGTCAGAAAAATCGTGGAACGTCTGGCAGCGCAGGAAAAAGTCAGCTGGGGCGTGTATCCCAACGTCGTTGTAACCGACAAGCAGAATGGACTTGCGGTCAATGAATTCGACATGGTCATTGTCTTCGACGAAGACCTTTACGTTGTTGAGGTGAAGAGCGGCCATCAGTTCTCGGATTATGACAAGTACATGGCCGTCATTAAGAACTACTCTCTGGAAGACCATTTCCTGCTGATCGGAAACAGCCTGACGAAAAACCAGGCGGAGTATGTCCGCTACTTCTGCGGCTATGCGGTCTGCACTTTGCAGCCCAATTTCCTTTACGACACGCTCGCCACGCTTCTCAAAAGCGGTCTGAAAGCCTCCCGGGAAGCGGCAGCACGTGAAGAAGAGGCCAGACAAGCGCGCCAGGCAGAGTTTGAAGCCCAGCGCAAGGCGGCTATCGAGAAATCCAAAGCCGAAAGTGCCATGCGTAAAGCCAAAGCGCAGGAAGCCGCCCGTCTCGAACGGGAACGTCTGGGAAAAGAACGCCAGGAAGCCCAGCGCCGCGAGAAGGAACGTCTCGAACGAGAACGCCAGAAAGCGGAATGCCGTGAGAAAGAGCGCCTGGAAAAGGAACGCCTTGCCTTAGAGCGCATGGAAGAAGATCGTCTGGAAAAAGAGCGTGCCAAAAAGGCGGAAGAAGAAGCCAAAGCGAACAAATCCGCAGCCAAACGGGACGACGCTTCCCAGACCCCTGCCAGTCAGACGGCCAAATCGGCCTCTGAGGCAAGCCAGAACGCGGAAGCAGCCAAACCTGCAGCAGAATCCGCAGACGTGTTGAATCTCACTGTCGCCAAACCGGCACAAACCGCGACTGCCAAATCCGTTTTAAAAACGGCGGAAAAAGAGCCGAAAGCGGAGCCGGTAAAGACACCCAAACCAGCAGAAACTCCAGAAGCTCCTGAAGTCCCAGTAAACCCAGAAACTGGAGCCGAAGAAAAAGCTGAACGGCCGGAACCCGCAAACAGTGAAAAAGCGGAAGAAACCGTCGAAACTGCTGAGCCATCCAATGCGGAGAATTCCAGCGAACCTGTTATGGAAGCTGAAC
>NZ_JBKXLD010000029.1:0-22922 GCF_047010065.1 Allobaculum sp. | reverse complement strand
TTGATGCCCGCCGCATTCATCATTGCAGCATTGAATGCGTTCCAGGAGTATTCGGTGTAATCTTCCGCTTTCAGCTCCTTGTTCATCATTTCTACAAACTTCGCTACAAGCGCCGTGCGGGCGGCTGCTGGATCTTCAGCAAAGTTCATCCACAGAACGACGGTTTCATCATTCGGGAGATAGCTTGCCCGGCCTTCCGTCAGGGCTTTTACTTCGCCTGCATCCAGAGCGTCTGCGAGAACGGCGACATTCGAGATGGTCATCTGCGAGGTACGCAGCGGCTTATCGGACATGAAGCCAAGTTCGAGAGCTTTGTTCGAAGCGGCCGGTCCGGCTGCGGCTTCGAGTTCCGCTTTCTCGCCAGTGACTTTTTCACCGTCGATATACATCGTGAACGTATCCTGATCGCTGTCATATACGGCGGTGATGTCGTGGAAGGCGCCGAAGAACGACGTTTCATCCTTGATATTCTGCGTACCGATTTCCACCCACTCATTGGTGCCGTTCATCTTCAGGTAGGCATCGACCATAACGCGTCCGTCTTTGTGGGTAAGAACACGCATGGCGAAGGAGTCATCGCCCAGAGAAACGATCGTGCTGTACTTGTCGTTGTATTCCCAGGAGCCTTCGGTTGTGCTCTTAATGGATTCCGGAACGAATACGCGCGAGCTGACGGTGAAGCTGTTTCCGCTGGTAATCGCATTCGTTACCTTTCGATCCGGGTCATTCAGACTCATGGAGCCCTTCATGCCGGATTCGGCGTAGTCGCCTTCGCTGTTGGAGACGATTTCGGCTGTATCCGGAAGCGGTGTGTTCAGTCCGTTCGGGCTGAGGTCTTTAATGATGACGGTTTCGCTTACGGTTACGGTCTTTGTAGCCGTAAGTGCAGCATTGCCGTTGACTTTGGCGCTGATCGTAATTTCGGTCGCATCCGCAACCCCTTCAGCAACCGTCAGAATCGCGTTTTTCGGATCGCTGACATCGGCCAGGATCGAAACGCCTTCGATGGCCTGTCCCTTGGCATCGGCTGCCTTCCATTCTACGGAAGTGACGTTGGCACCGGCAGGGTCGGTAGCGAGCGTCAGTGCCAGGGTGTTATTGGTCTTGACCACATCGGCACCGCTGATCGAAACGCTCTTAATGACTTTAACGAGGGCTTTGATGGCTGCATCGAGATCGTCGTACGCTTTATCCACATTGGCTTTGGTGACGTACTTCTCATTCAGTGCCTCTGCAGCAGCTTTTGCGGTTTCAAAAGCGGTCCAGGAGCCGGCATCGTAATTGTCTTCAACGAGAGCATCGGCGTCTTTAAGCAGAGCGTCGAGATCCGTGCGGTCTGCGCCGGAGAAGTCGAGCCAGAAGGCGACATCGGCATCTCTCAGTGTGGAAGTACCGGCGCTCATGGCTTTGAGCTCATCGGCGCTCAGCGCTTTGGTCAGCACTTTGACGTTGGAGAAGCCCATCTGCGATTTGCGGTATTCCTTGTCGGACATGTAGCCGATATTTGGCGTCAGAGCCTGGCTTGCGGCAATCGCATCGGGTACATCGGTGGCTCCGTTGGCGACTCCGTCGACGTAAATGGTCAGCGTCTTTGCCGTCTGGTCGTAGACCGCGGAGATTTCATGCCAGCCGTCGAAGAAATCATCCGGCAGAGCGGAGCTGGTTGCCTGTTTCCACTTGTTATTGACGTCTTTGACGTAGGCGTCGATATGGGCATTGCCTTCGACATCGTGATTTTTGTAAATACGGTAAGCGAAGCAGTTGTCGCCCAGCGAGAAGATCACGTTGTGCTTTTCGTTGTGGCCGTCCATGACTTCCCATGTACCTGTTACCTTATCGTTAACGGATGCTGGCACATACATCCAGGAGCTGACGGTGAAGCTGCCGCCGGTAATGGCGCCTTTGATCTTGTTTTCGGGATCGTTGACGTCCATGCCGCCGTACATTACCGGCTGTCCGCCTGCATCGCCGATTTCCGCGGTGCCGTTGAGCGGCGTATCCAGATCGTTTGGACCGAGGTCGTTGATAGCCTGACCCAGTTTCTGGTTGACGGTCACTTCAAATGTGGCCGAAACGTTCGTTCCGTTGATATTGGATGCCTTAACGGTATAGGTACCCTTGGCCAGAGAAGCCACGGTAATCAGCTGTGCAGAAGCGCCGGTTCCGGAAACGAGCGCATTATCGACTTCGTTTCCACTGGCATCTGCAATGCTCCAGTCTGCACTCACAATCTCAAGATCGGCCGGGGTTGCCGAGAGCGTGAAGCTGACGGTATCGCCGGCTGTGATGGTCGTTTTGTCTGCGGTAATCGTGGCGCTTTCGACAACTTTCGCGGCTTTCTGCTTCCAGTTGTCCATATCGAGCCAGAGCTCAGTATCTTCGGAAGCGGCTGTCTTCGCTGCAAGCGCAGTCGGATCAATGGCGCTCGAGAAAATCTTCATGGACTTGAAGCTGTACATACCGGTTCGTCCGTTGCCCAGGTCTGCACCCAGAGCTAAGGCAACGCCCGATCCGCTTGGGTGGGTGCCTGCGCTCAGCGATACCTGACCGCGCTGCTGGCCGTCGGCGTAGAAGACGAGCTTGCTGTTTTCGGCATCAAAGACAGCCAGGTAGGTGTGTTCATTGCCCAGGAAGTTTGTTTTTTCTTCCTCAGTCAGGTTCTTATATTCGGTCGTTTTCCAGCTGCTGCCCGCTTTGGTATGGAACGAGTAGTCGTAGCTGTTTCCGGACTGGTCGGTACGGATTTCGAACGTCTCGTCGCCTTTGGCGGCCAGAATGTTGTACTGCTTCGTGCCGGTAGGGGTCGCTTCAATTGCGATCGACCAGGAATTTCCGCTTTCGAGCACATCATCGAGAACATCGCCATGACCGATGGTCACGTAGCCGCTCATATTGATGTCTTCGCCGTTTTTAAGCAGATTTGCGGTGGCTTCGAGATCGACATCGAGCTTGTTTGCCGATTTGTCTTCGATGTAGGCAGTTTTTCCCTGGAGCGCTTCAAGTTCTGGAATATAGGCTTCCATCTTGGCAATGCGGTCGCTGCCTTCCGGGCAGACAATGGCTTTCTGCGCATCCGGCATCGTCTTGAGAATATCGATCAGTTCTTTGGCTTCTTCCATCTGGCTGTAGGAATACGGCAGGAAGGAGTCGACCATTTCGATCAGTTCGGCTGCGCGTTCCTTGTCGTATTCGGTCCGGTCAAAGGAATCTACGGTACGGAATTCGGAAGCCTTGTCGGTCAGCGACTGCTCTTTCATTTCGCTGCCTTCAACGGGCAGAATGGTGAATTCCCACTCGTATGCCTTATCGTTGTACAGCTGGTACTGGCTTAACGTATCCGGTCCGCAGGTGGCACCGCCGGTTCCGCGGCTGCCGTAGTTGACGCCAACCATGGTTTCCTTGCGCGGGTTAAGGCCGTATGGGTGATTGGTGGAGTTCAGATCATCCGGTGTGAAGTGCAGGGCCTGCATTTCCAGCGGAGTGGTTGCTACAACGAGCAGGGTGTTCTTGCCGTCTCCGGAAAGGGCCATCCAGTTCGTGTCGGTCATCGTACCGGTGTCATCGACTTTCAGGTACGGGTAGAACAGTTCGTCTACCGTCGAAGAGTAAATGCCCTGACGGCCGAACGTCTTGCGGTCGGAGAGAGATTCTACCGGTCCGTTTCCGTACCATTTGACATCTTCGTAGCCTTCGGTAGTCGTCATCAGCGAACCGATGCGCAGGAAGCTGCCCATGCCGCTGCTAGTCGCATCGACTTTCATGCCGATCCTGACGGCGCCGTCGCCCAGGATGGTGTACGTCATGTCGACTTTCGTATTGCCGGCCTGCGGCAGGGTGAGGTTCGCGGTGATGACGTCGTTATTATCGTCGTCTTTGGAGGCGGTGATGGATTCTACATGGAGTTCGTCATCAGCTTTGGACCAGTTCCAGTCGAAATTGTTCTTATCGTTTTCGAACGTTCCGCGCCAGAAGTTTGGCGTCGGGCCGGTTTCGAGCATCTTTTCGCCTTTGAAGGTGTAGTCGCTGATGATGCCGGTCGTCTTGTCGATCTGGAAGGAGTAATCCTTGCCGGCTACGGTGTACAGATCATTGGTACTTGTGATCGTGGCGGTATCTGCCGACGTATAGGTCTTCTGGCCGACTGGAGCCGGAATGGCGATCTGATCCCAGCAGAGATCAAAGCCTTTATCGGCCCATTTTTCATCGGATTTCGTTCTTACGTAGAGAGTCAGATAGTAGTCGGCGCCGTCTTTGAGCGTTTCGGGCATCTTGAACGGAACAGAGATGGTTCCCGTTGTCTGCGGTTTTACATCGATGTTTTCTACGGTTCCCGTATCCACAACGATACCGTTTTCGAGAACTTCCCAGATCACGTCGTATTTGTTCAGGTTAGTGAAGCTGGATTCGTTATAGACGTTGACTTTTTTCGCGTCGAGATCTTCGATTTCCGCGCTGAACCAGTAGTTCTTGTACTGATTCTTGACTTCCATCAGCTCCGGCTGCGGGTTGCGGTCCGGTGAAATGAGGCCGTTTTCGCAGAACGAGTTGTCGTTTGGACGATCGCCCCAGTCGCCGCCGTAGCCGTAGAATTTGCCTTTGATTTCGTCCTTGTACAGGTTCGTACCGCTCTTCTGGCCGGCATCGGTGGCGTAGTAATCCCAGGCATCGACTGCGCCTTCGCCATGCGTATCCGCGGTATCGGCCCAGAAGAGAACGGAAGCGTCATCGGACTTGATGGCTGGATTCGCCGAATTCTGTCCGGCAATTTCGTCGGCGCTCAGAGCCTTGTTATAAATACGGCCCATGGCGACTTCACCGTTGAAGTAGCGGCCTTTGACGGTATCCGCGCCGACCTGGATCGCGTGCTCCTGCAGCTCGATGTTTGTGGCAATGGAACCTTCCTTGAGCAGGACGCCGTCCGCGTAAATTTTCGCCGTGCCGTTATCATACGTAGCGGCAATCTGATGCCAGTTGTTATTCCAGTTGGCTGGTACGTCGCACTGGATGCCGGACCAGCTGTTTCCGCTCTTGACGAAGAATTCCAGCTTGCCCGAGCCGTTCATTTTCAGCGTCGTCTGATCGTCGCCCTTGGACAGGAAGACATCATCGTTGACGGTGGCATACGGCTTAACGATCGCTTCAAGCGTAAACGCCTTGCCGGAGCCGGAAAGTGCGCTGCCGACTTTGCCGTCCGTATCCGGATAGGAGAGGTAGCCGTTTAAAGACTGGGTGACATTGAATGTTCCAGCCGGTGTTTCCGACGTTACCCAGTCTCCGTTGGCTGTACCGGACAGGCCTTTTTTCTCCGAAACGCTGTACGTTACGCCAAGATTTTTGAGATCGACGGCACGCGACTGGTCCACCCAGTCCCAGATAAATCCGCCAAGCTGATTTTCTTCGGCGCGGATGGCATCCCAGTACTCTTTCAGGTTGCCGACGGAGCTGCCCATCGCGTGGGCGTATTCGCACATGACGTATGGCATTTTGCCTTCGCCGCCGCGATCCCATACGGTGCCCGTACTCGGGTACATGTTGGAACGCATGTCGGTACCCAGGTTGCCGTCGTTTCCTTCGGAATGAACCGGACGGGTACTGTCATGATTTTTGAAGTACCAGATCATGTCGCGCTGAAGACCGTTTGCGAAGTTCTTGTCGCTGTTGTAAGTCATTTCGTTTCCGATTGACCAGATCACAATCGACGGGTTGCTGCGCAGACGCTTAAAGGCGGTTTCTGTACGATCCAGACCGAGTTCGTAGAACCAGCCCTGCTTTTCGGAATTGCCCATGATCGCGTGGCATTCCATGTTGGTTTCGCCGATGAGGTACATGCCCCAGTCGTTGGCGAGCCAGTACAGGTAGTCGTCGTTGGAGTAGTGCGAAGTACGGATGGCGTTCAGGTTGTTCTGCTTCATCAGCTTCACATCTTCTTCGATAGCCGCCTGAGGAGTCGCCTTGCCGTGGAACGGGTCGGTGTCGTGGCGGTTGGCGCCTTTCAGCAGCAGACGCTTGCCGTTGATTTTTACCGGATCCCAGTGGGTGGTGGTCACGCGATAGTTTTCATCCACTTCGGTACGGGTGAATTCCACCTGACGGAAACCGAGCTGGGTCGAAACGGTTTCCACTTCTTTACCATTGGCATCTTTAAGGGTGATGACCAGAGCGTAGAGGTTTGGATCTTCTGCGGACCAGAGCTTTGGATTTTTTACAACGGTGCTCAGGGAAACGCTATTGGTCTTTGTGCTGGCCAGTACCGGCACAGAAACTTCTTCATCGGTAAACAGAGCCGTACCGCTTCGATCGTAGGCGGAAGCGGAGAGCGTCCAGCCCTGGCTGACGGTGCTCGACAGGTTGCGGATATCCGCTTCAATGTTCAGAACCGCGTTGGTGTAGGACGCATCGAGAGTTGTCGTGTAGTGATAGTCCTGAATCTGTACGAGCGGTGCGGATGTCAGATAGACATCGCGGAAAATACCGCCGTCATAGATCATGTCCTGGTCTTCAAACCAGGTTCCGTCGCAGAACTTGTGAACTTTGACAGCCAGCAGGTTCTCGCCGTCCATGTTGACGTAGTCGGTGATGTCGAATTTGTGCGGGCTGAAGGTGTCTTCGGAATAGCCGACTTCCTTGCCGTTCACGTAAACGTAGTAGGCGGATTCAACGCCGCGGAAATCGAGGTAAATGCGGCGGTCGCTTCCGCGCAGAGAATCATCAATGGTGAATGTCTTGCGGTACAGGCCGACCGGATTGTAGTTGGTCGGCGCAGCCGGGCAGTCTACATTGGTGTCGTATTTGGACTGCCAGGGCATCTGGGTGTTGGTATAGATCGAGAAATCAAATCCCTGGGTTGTCCAGCTCTGGGGCAGCGTAACGGATTTCCAGTCTTCGCCTTCGCCCTTCTTGAAATCGGTTTTGTAGAAGGCATGATCTTCCGTCATCATTTCATTGGCCAGCGTCTCGTTCTGAACGACGGTCAGATCCCAGTTTTCGTTTTCGCCGGTCAGCATCTGCATTTTCTGAGATTCTTCACGGGCGTTGTAGTTCCATACAGCCTTCTGTGCAGCAGCAGAATTCTGATAGGGGATGATCTGGGTGCTGGCGGCTTCGCGGTTAATGCCGGTTACATCTTCTGCAGCCTGCGCGTTGCCGTCCACATCATCGTAGTGGGTTCCCGTCCACTCCTTGTGAGTGAACTTGGTTTTGTCGACGTTGGCCTTGATGCAATCCGCCGGCGACAAGTTGTCGGACGAAGTGCCTTCCAGGGCAGCGACAGACATCGCCGGGAAGACGGAATACGCCATCGAGGCAGAAACAAGCAGCGATAAAACCTTATGTTTCTTCATTCCAGTTTTCTCCTTTTCTTCGGTGCGCGTCCGCAAGAGACTGGGGGGCTGTGCAAACGCTTACACTGTTTGTTTTCATCTTATGCCAGATGTTAATTTTTGCAATAGGAGCAAGAAAGAATGTTCGTTTTACTGGAATACATGGACATGTTTTACTTGTGTTTTACTTAAGCGTTTCGAATGTACAATCTGGATATAAACCGTATCCATATAAAAAGTCATTCATAGAGAATGGAGTAGCCAACATTTGCACAAAAAGAAGAGGTTGCACAAACTGGTAACCAATATTTGCCTGACGTTTCGCAAGTATAAAATTTATTAAAAACTTTACTGTCCGATGGGCATGAAATCCGGCTTTTCTTCCATTGAAAAAAACGAATGCTCCTTAAATAAAGGCCTTTTTCTTGTTCCGGACGACGAACCAGATGGCCTTTTGGCAAAACCTGTCAGAAAAACCAGGAAAAAGAAAGAAAGTGCAGAGAAGCCCCGGCTGAATTTACCCGCTCTATTTTCAAAAGGCACCGGCCTGCTATGCTTCGAGTGAAAGAGACGAACGATTCCAGCGTCTGCGACGAAAGAAAAAGGAGGAGTGAAAATGGATGTAAAACGTTCGACAGCCGCAAAGAGCGGTACTTTACAGAACTGGATGTATGATGGCGAGCCCATGAAAAAACGCCTGGAAGCGGCGGCACAGAAGATGCCCCTGTCCCAGACGATGCAGGCGCTTGCGTATATGGAAAAGGCGCATGCTGGTCAGCTTCGAAGGACCGGCAATCCGCAGCAGCCGGTCGTTCCATACGCCATTCACCCGCTGAGTCTGGCGGTGCACGCGCTGGCCCTGGGCATTACGGACGATGACCTTCTGAGTGCCGCACTGCTGCACGATGTGTGCGAAGACTGCGATATTGCCTGCGCGGATCTGCCCTTTTCCAGAAACGTCCAGGAAATCGTATCCCGGCTGACCAAAGATGCCGGCTGCGCTGAGCGGTCCGGAAAAGAAGCTGCACTGGCCGAATATTTTGAAAACCTGCAGGAATCGCCCGAAGCTATGCTGATCAAGCTGCTCGATCGCGTAAACAATCTCGCATCCATGTCCGGCTGCTTTTCGAAAGCGAAGATGCGCGAATATATCGAAGAGAGCGAAAGGCGGATTTTGCCGATGGCCGAACCGATCCGTGCAGCCCGCCCAGAATGGGATGCACCCGTATTTCTTCTCGAATATCAGATGGTCAGCCTGATTACCGCGCTTCGCCCGCTCGTATACGAAAGACTTTGAAATCGAGCGCAGGATGGACATCTTCTCTGAACGCGGAATTTGCGAAAGTATGAATTTGCAAGAACAGGACGATAAGGATACAAAGATGATCAGAATCCACAACCCGGCGAATGGACAGAACCGGGTTTTCGTATGCCGTTTTTTCCGGTTTTCTACCATATATATATATATATATATATTTTCAATATATTCTCTAAATATATTTTCTATATATTCTCTAAAATATATTCTCTAAACCCATTCTCGATCCATCCGGTGTTGGAACAGCCCATCTCTCCAGAACCGGGAAACAATCCGCGAATTCCCTCTGGTGCGTTCATAAAAATCGAAAATGAGCATACACGTAGGGGGATTTTTTAAAAAGCGGCCGATACATACTTCGTTTTTGGGCCGGTCCGCGCGAAAAGCGAAAGAAAGAAAAAAAGTATGCCTAGTGTAACCCCTTTCCCGGGATGCGAAAAAGAAGCGGCTATGTATAATACAAGTTGACACTCTGAAAGGTAAACAGAATAAAAAATGGAAGCTGTTCATATTGAAAATCTGGAGTTCTCCTACGACGGAGCCACTCCGGTACTCAAAGGAATTACTCTCAATATACCCAAAGGAAGCTATACAGCGGTGGTCGGCCATAACGGATCCGGCAAATCCACGCTGGCCAAGCTGATCATTGGTCTGCTCGAACCCGCCGCCGGTACTATCGATGTTCTCGGAACGCGCCTCACGGAAGAAAGCGCCCCCGAAATCCGCGATCACGTCGGCATCGTGTTCCAGAATCCGGACAACCAGTTTATCGGCTCCACTGTAGCCGATGACATTGCCTTTGGTCTGGAAAACCATTGCGTCCCGACCGAACAGATGCAGGGACTGATCGAAGAAAACGCGGCGAAAGTCGGCATGCTCGACTACCTGAACGCGGAACCGACGAATCTTTCCGGCGGACAGAAACAGCGCGTCGCCATCGCGGGCATTCTGGCTATGTCGCCGGACATCCTGATTTTTGACGAATCGACAAGCATGCTGGACCCGCAGGGAAAAGCGAGCGTCAACGCCCAGATCCGCAAGTTAAATAAGGAAAGAAACATCACGATTCTTTCGATTACCCACGATATGGACGAAGCCGCTCAGGCCGAAAACGTGATCGTGCTGGAAAAAGGAAAAGTTGCCGCCCAGGGAACGCCCGCAGAAGTGTTTGAAAGCGGGGAAATGATGAAGGATCTGAAACTGGATCTGCCTTTCGCCCTGAAAGCCTCAAAGGCCTTTGAAAAGGCCGGACTGACGGATCATCCGGTGCTTACGCTGGATGAGCTGGTGGAGGACGTATGCCAATTGAAATAAAAGATCTCGAATACACGTATTCGCAGGGAACACCCTTTGAGCACAAGGCGCTCAAAGGCGTCAACCTGACGGTTCCCACCGGCAAGGTGACCGCCATTATCGGTCAGACCGGATCGGGAAAATCCACGCTCGTTCAGCATCTCAACGCGCTGCTCAAGCCGACGAAAGGCAGCGTCGATATCGCCGGCTTTCATATCGATCCGGCGACGAAGCTGACGGATGTCAAAGCTCTGCGCAAAAAAGTCGGTCTGGTGTTCCAGTTTCCGGAATACCAGCTGTTTGAAGAAACGATCGCCAAGGATATCGGCTTCGGGCCGAAAAACTTTGGCTATACGCCCGAGCAGATTCAGGAAGCGGTGCATAAAGTGCTGCCTTTAGTCGGCCTCGACGAATCGTATCTCGAACGCTCCCCGTTCGAACTGTCCGGCGGACAGAAGCGGCGTGTCGCCATCGCCGGCATTCTCGTTCAGGATCCGGAAGTGCTCGTTCTCGATGAACCGGCTGCCGGTCTGGATCCCCAGTCAGCCAGAGAAATTATGAATCTGTTCATGTCGCTCAACCGCGGGCAGGGAAAGACCATTCTGCTCGTCAGCCACGATATGGAGCACGTCCTGGAATACTGTGATGAAGTCGTCGTCATGAAAGACGGCAAAGTATCCACGCAAATGGAAGTCCACGAATTTTTCAAACATCCCGAACTGCTGCGCGAAATCGATATCAACCCGCCTGGCATTGTTCAGCTCAAGGAAAAGCTGCAGGAAAAAGGCTTTTCTGTTCCGCAGGACAGCTATTCGCTCGATGAAATCGCTCAGGCCCTGAAAGAGCAGGTGAACGCCCATGAATAACATTGCGCTCGGCCGCTATCTGCCGATCGATTCGGTCGTCAGCCGCATGGATCCGCGCTCGAAAATCATGGTCCTGCTCATTCTGATGGTGGCGATCTTCATTCCGGCCGGATTCTGGGGCTACATTCCCATCGTTCTCTTTATTATTGCGGCTCTGTATCTTTCCAGGCTGAAGCTGTCCTACGCGCTGCGTTCGCTCAAGCCGATGATGTGGATGATGATTTTCCTGCTCATTATCAACGTCCTTGTTCTGCATACCGGAACGCTGCTCTTTGAATGGGGCTGGTTCAAGATTTATTCCGACGCCCTGATTCAGACGGCTTACGTCATTATCCGACTGATGCTGATGATCATTCTGACGACGATCCTGACCGCCACAACCAAGCCGCTCGACTTGACGCTCGGCATTGAAAAGCTGCTCAAGCCGTTCGAGAAAATCGGTCTGCCGGCGCACATCATCGCCATGATGATTTCCATCGCGCTGCGCTTTATCCCGACGCTGATCGAAGAAACCCAGCGCATCATGAACGCGCAGGCGTCCCGCGGCATCGACATGCAGAACGGCACACTCAAGGAAAAGGTGTCCGCCATTCTGTCTCTGATCGTCCCGCTGTTTGTTTCCGCCTTTGACCGCGCCGATCAGCTCGCCAACGCCATGGAAGCCCGCGGCTACAATCCATCCCGTAAAAGAACGCGCTATAAAGTGCTCAGGATGCACGGCATCGACTACGCGGCGATGGCCATTTCGGTTCTCGTTCTTGCCATCGACATCATTCTGGCCGTTCTTGGAGTGTAGACATGCGCTATAAAGCCATACTGGCATACGACGGCCATCGCTATGGCGGCTTTCAGAAGCAGACCAACGCGACCGGCATTCAGGAAGTCATCGAAAAGGCGCTGGAAAAAATCCTTCATCAGCCGGCTTCCATTACCGCAAGCGGCCGCACGGATGCCGGCGTTCATGCCCTCGGACAGGTATTCCATTTTGACGGCCCCGACAACATTTCGCCTTTGGGCTACTACAACGCGCTCAACACGCTTTTGCCCAAGGACATACGCATTCAGTCCGTCGAAGCGGTGGATGAAGATTTTCATGCCCGCTTTTCGGCGCGCTTCAAGCGATACGACTACGTGATCACCAAGGAAAGAGACAATCCTTTCCTTTATAATTACAGCCATTTCGTATGGCGCGATCTGGATGTCGAACGCATGCGCCAGGGAGCTGCTGTCTTTGAAGGGGAACATGACTTCACGTCCTTTTCCAACGCGCAGATCGACGAGAGAAAACCGCGAACGAAAACGATTTACCGTATCTGCATCCAGGAAGAGCCAAAAGGCCTGCGGCTGATTTTTGTCGGTACCGGCTTTCTGCGCTACCAGGTGCGCATGATGAGCGCCGCTCTCATTGCCCTTGGCGAAGGCCGCATTACGGTCGATGAGCTGAAAGTCATGCTGGAGGCAAAAGACAAGCACGCGTCGCGCTTCAACGCCCCAGCCAAGGCGCTCTATCTCGTTCAGGTCGGCTACACCCAGAATGAACTCGATACTCTGCTCGCTTCTCTGTCCTCGAATCCCGATGGGATCTGAGGGCTTTTTTCGTGAAAACGGTGACCAATGAAAGTCTTCCTTTTCCCTTTAGGCATGGGAGGATTTGCGCAATTTAAAATCGTGGAAAAAACGTCTGGATTTCTTCTCTGTGCCAGGGGATTGGGATTGACTTTGAAAGGTGGAATGCTTAAGATAATCCGTGGCTGTATCCAAGCCTTTGAGCCCCGGTAACGCTCATTGAAACGGAGGAAGCAACATGCGTCAAACAACAATGGCAAAACCTGCTGAAGTAGAACGCACATGGTATGTAATTGACGGCGAAGGCCAGACTCTCGGTCGCCTTGCCACCACTGCAGCCCACGTTCTGCGCGGTAAACATAAACCCACTTACACACCAAACGTGGACTGTGGAGATTATGTAATCATCATCAACG
Organism: Allobaculum sp.; assembly: GCF_047010065.1. Lineage (NCBI taxonomy): Bacteria > Bacillati > Bacillota > Erysipelotrichia > Erysipelotrichales > Erysipelotrichaceae > Allobaculum > Allobaculum sp. The sequence goes on along the minus strand of NZ_JBKXLD010000029.1, from coordinate 10,144 downwards.
CTGACAAGGTCAACATGACCGGCAACAAGCTTGAAACTGAAAAGTACTACAATCATTCCGGATACTATGGCGGACTGCGTGTACGCACTGCCAAGGAAATGAAGGAAAAATACCCTGTTGAATGGGTTCGCAGAGCTGTACAGGGCATGCTCCCGCACAACCGTCTGGGAGATGTTCAGCGCAAGCACGTTCTGGTTTACGCCGGAAACGAACATCCGCATGCAGCACAGAAACCTGTGGAACTGAAAGTGAAAGGATAGGAGATTAGGAAATGGCAAATAAAGAAAATTTCGTTCAGTATCTCGGTACCGGACGCCGTAAAGAAGCCGTTGCCCGTGTCTTCCTTCGTCCAAATGGAACAGGGAATATCGTAGTCAACGGCAAAGAGCTTAAAGAGTACATGCCTTCTGAATTACTTCAGATGGAAGTTCGTTCCCCTCTTGAACTGACCAACACACTCGACCAGTTCGATGTAATGGTAACCGTTCAGGGCGGCGGCTTCACCGGCCAGGCTGGTGCAATCCGTCACGGAATTACTCGTGCCCTCATGGAAGCTTCGGAAGACTATCGTCCTGCTCTGAAAGCAGCTGGTTATGTAACTCGTGACCCGCGTGCTAAAGAACGTAAGAAATACGGTCTGAAAAAAGCTCGTCGTGCACCGCAGTTCAGCAAGCGTTAATTTTACCAATGTTGCAAATCCTGCAGAAATGCAGGATTTTTTTATGCCCGAATCGCACAGATCCGCGGCGTACGGGCATAGAAAAAAGCCGTGTCGTCCGGGCACGGCTTTTTTACAAAAGGGAAAAAATGTGTCGGCAGACAGCAGCTAGACCATGTAGCCGATGCCTTTGCGGGTAATAATGAAGTCTTCAATGGAAATGGCGGCCAGCTTGCGGCGCAGACGGTTTACGTTGACGGAGAGCGTGTTCTCATCAATGTAGCAGTCGGTTTTCCACAGGGCTTCCATAAGCGTTTCGCGGGCAACGATCTTTTCCTTGTTTTCCATCAGGATCCGCAGGATGCGGGCTTCGTTTTTGGAAAGTTCGATGGATTTGCCCATATAGCTGACTTCATTGCTGCCTAAGTCAAGATGAACGCCATGATGTTCGAGATAGTCGGTATGCTGGGTATAGTCGAACGTCCGGCGAAGCAGCGCCTGGATTTTGGAAACGAGAACCGCGGTATCAAACGGTTTCGTGATGTAATCGTCGGCTCCCTGGTTGATTGCCGTAATGACATTCATGCTTTCATCCGCACTCGAAAGAAAGATGATGGGAACTGAAGAAAATTTTCGAATTTCACTGGTCCAGTAGAAACCGTTGCGTCCGGGCAGGTTAAGATCCATAAGAATCAGCGCCGGCTTGAGCCGGTCGAATTCTTCGCGGATGTGGTCAAAATCTTTCGCGCAGACCATTTCAAAACCCCAGCTCTGCAAAACAGAGGAGAGGCTCGAGGCCAGGGAGGAGTCATCCTCAACGATCATGATTCGGTACATGCTTTCATTTTAGCGAGCGGCAGGCCCAATATCCTGAACAAAAACTGAAATTTCCCTTTCGTTTCTGAAATATAAAATGAACAATCGGCGGTATTTGAGCGCATCTGAGGTCAATTTGGGGTGTAACCGTCTTCAAAAACCGTAAGAAAGCCAAAACGGCTTTTCCGTTTCCCTGAGCAAACCTTCCATCGCACAGGCTGGCGTGCCGCAAAAAAAAAGAGTCTGCCTCGTCTCTATAAGCAGAGGCAGGCATCTGGGCATAGAGACAAGTGAATCGGATTGGAAATGCCAGAATCAAGATAGAAAATCCGAACGCAGAAGATAACCGGCACAGATGGAAATACCGGACACAGAAAGCCAGTACAGAAAAACCAGAACAGAAAGTACAGAAAGTACACAAAAGGAGAGACAGCCATGAAGATGGACATGCGGCGCAAGGATCGACAGGTACAGGATCCAAAGAAAATCGAAGAACTTCTAAACCGGGCGGACGTTTTGCATCTTGCCCTGGCCGATGAGGAAATTCCGTATATCGTCGCTCTTTCGTATGGCTATGCGCTGGAAAACGGGAAACTGACCTTCTATTTTCACACCGCCAAAAGCAGACACAAAATCGACTTGATCCACACAAATCCAAATGCCGCCATTCAGATCGACTGTCCCGGGCGGTTTCTGCCTGCGCAAAACGGTTAAGCGTGCACGGCAAGCGTCGCGTTTGACTCGCTTTTTGGACAGGGAAGGATCCGGGAGATCACCGATCCAAAGCAGAAGGAAAACGCACTGTGTGCTCTCATTGCACACTGTCTTCATGAGGGAAACGAAGATAAAAGCGCCTTTTCCTGGGATTTTGATACGACCGTACTCGATCACACCGCCGTCTTTGCGGTAGACGTCCAGCAATATACGGTCAAACATCATGGCTGAATTAAATATAGTCTGTATTGATCTTAAGGAAATCAAAATCATTCCCTGTTTGTAAAAATCGGCAAGCCAAATTCTCAATTATGACAGTGCAAATGGGATTGAGTATACTGAAGCTGGCCCTCTTTTCTGCCATAATTCGTGAAATTCTGCACGACATTGTGAAGACATGGACTTTTTTATCTTTTGCGTTATTCTAGTATACGGTCTTACGAAAAAAGGCCTGAATAAGGTAGAAATCAAAACAGAACACACCATAAGGAAGACATTATGACTAATATTGATCAGCAATCCGTGAATGCAATTCGTATACTGGCCGCCGATGCCATTCAGAAGGCAAATTCCGGCCATCCTGGTGCTCCGCTTGGAACTGCACCAATGATGTATGAGCTTTTCGCTAAACACCTTTCCCACAACCCCCGAAACCCCAAATGGGAAAATCGCGACCGTTTTGTTCTTTCCGGCGGACACGGCTCAGCCGGCCTGTACGCCCTGTTTCATCTCTTCGGCTATGGAATCTCCGCAGAAGATCTCTGCAATTTCCGTCAGCTTAACTCGCTGACACCGGGTCATCCGGAATACGGCCACACCGTTGGCGTTGAATGCACCACCGGCCCTCTGGGCAGCGGTCTTGCCGCTTCGGTTGGCATGGCCATTGCCGAAGAATTCCTGGCTGAAAAATTCAACCGCCCGGGTTTTGATATCATCGATCATTACACATTCGTCGAACTCGGCGACGGCGACATGATGGAAGGCATCTCGCAGGAAGCCCTCTCTCTTGCCGGCACGCTGAAGCTCGACAAGCTGATTCTCCTTTACGACTCCAATAAAATTTCCATCGAAGGCGATACCGATCCGGTATTTGCTGAAGATGTAGACGCCCGCATGAAGAGCCTTGGCTTCTCCACCTGGACGGTAGAAGACGGCAACGATCTCGAAGCGATCGCTAAAGCCATTGAGGAAGCCAAATCCGATCGGGAACATCCTTCCTTTATTACGGTGAAAACCAAAATTGGCTACGGCTCTCCGAAAGAAGGTCTGGCTTCCAGCCACGGCGAACCGCTTGGCGCCGACAATGTAGCTGCTACAAAAGAAAAACTTGGCTGGCCAAGTCAGGAACCGTTCTATGTTCCGACGGAAGTGTATGAAAACTTCACCGAACTGGCTAAACGCGGACAGAGCGAAGAAGACGCGTGGAACGCCCTCTATGCCGCCTATAAGAAAGAGTATCCGGAAGTCGAAGCGGAATACCGCAAGATGCTGGATCAGCAGCCGGATGAAGCTGCGCTGGAAGCAGCCGATCTCTTTGAAGTACCGGAAAAAGCCGAAGCTACCCGCGTTTCTTCCGGACGTATCATCAACAAGCTTAAAGACGTTATGCCTAACCTCATTGGCGGATCCGCTGACCTTGGTCCGTCCAATAAGACCTACATGAACGGCGAAGGCGACTTCGCGCCGGAAAACCGTGGCGGTCGCAACATCCACTTTGGTGTGCGTGAACTCGCTATGGCCGGCATTGCCAACGGTCTGGCTCTGAGCGGTCTGCGCCCGTATGTCGGCACATTCTTCGTCTTCTCGGACTACGCCAAGCCAATGGCCCGTCTGGCTGCACTGATGAACCTGCCGGTAACGTACGTTTACTCGCATGACTCCATCGGTGTCGGCGAAGACGGTCCGACCCATCAGCCAATCGAACATATGGCTTCTTACCGTTCCATTCCAAACATGGTCGTATTCCGCCCGGCGGATGCGAAGGAAACAGCTGCAGGCTGGACGCTGGCCGCAAAACGTACCACCGGTCCTACCGCACTCATTCTGACCCGTCAGAACGTGCCGCAGCTGGAAGAAACGTCGAAGGAAGCCGTCAAAGGCGCCTACATCCTTCGTGACAGCAAAGCCGAACTGCCGCAGGGCATTCTGATCGCTTCCGGTTCGGAAGTGGCTCCGACCCTGAAAGCAGCACAGCTGCTGGAAAAAGAAGGCATCGACGTTCGCGTTGTCAGCATGCCTTCTATGGAACTGTTCGAAATGCAGCCGGAAGACTACCGCGAATCCATTCTGCCGCGTAAAGTCAAAGCCCGTACTGCTGTTGAAGCGTCCAAGGACTTCGGCTGGGGCCGCTACGTTGGTCTCGACGGCGAAGTGGTCGGCATGAAGAGCTTTGGCGTTTCCGCACCAGGAAGCCAGCTGTTTGACTACTTCGGCTTCACTCCGGAAAACATTGCCGAAACGATGAAACGCGTACTCGCCCGCACTGCGGAATAAGTTTCCCATCCGGAACACTCGAACGGAAGACAGATCGATTTCAGAATTGAAATCCAGATTCTCATACAATGAACAAAGAGGCTGTACGAAAAAAATGAATTCGTACAGCCTCTTTTTCATTTGGTGTGATCTGGCGTTCTCTGCTTATAGCCGAATGTTCGCCAGAGAGCATCGTGCGGATTTCCATTTCTTACTTCTTCTTACTTCTTCTTACTTCTCTTACTTCCTTTTGGAAAAGAAGAAAAATTGGATCGGAACAGAAAATCGGTTTCGTTATTTCGCTGCGCCGGACAGCAGCTCCTTCTGCTCATAGCGGATTTCAACTTTTTCAATGCCATCCATCAGCTTTTTGGTCAGCCGGACGTATTCGCCCTCGCTCCGGCTTCGGCTTCTGGCTGCCTTTTGAACATAATCTTCGCAAAGAAGCGTACGAAGCGTATGTTCGAACATGCGAATTTCCTTGATCTGAAACCGTTCTTTGGCCTGTCGGTCCGGTGAGTCGTCCGCATTCAGTTCCAGAATGCGCTTTACCGTATCGTAGGATGCGGTCACAATCGACGGAAAATCGACGATATGAAGCGTATCGGCGGTGAGGAGGTACTGAAAGTTCAGAGGCCGAAAGCGCGCCTGTTCGATCCGGGCCGGACTGAAAATAGGATCTTTCCCCAGGAATTCTCGGACATCTTCCGTATGCAGAGAAGAGGGAAGCAAAATGTGAATTTTCCATGCGCCCTGGGAAATCAGCGTTTCGGCTATGTGCTGATCTTCGGGTTTAAAGATCGGGGGTTCGTCCAGTTTCTCAATCAGACGGAAGACGAAATTGCGCATGTAGGAAACTGCCAGCGCATTGGCCGCTCCGATGACCATCGGTGCCGTCACATCGGTCGTCTGTTCAATGTAATCGTGGATTCCGTCGATCGAACGATTCGTCCGTTCAATGATTTCATGAATCCGTTTTGCGGTCAGCTCCATCTCCTCCGTGTTCCAGGGATCAAACCGAAAAGCCGGCAGTGCGATTCCTCCGTTTACACCGGACAGATCTTCGGGCAGACGGACCGATTCGTCACTGAGCAGGATGACTTTTTCCGGACCGAGGGCCATGACACAGAGACCGATCTCAAAGAGCACGTTGTCCCGCATCGTCTTTTCCCGGATTTCTTCGCCGTTTCGAATGAGTGTCGTTTCATCATGCCCTTCGCAGATCAGAATGGCGTAGTCAAACGACGGAATCTTTTTGATGAGCATCGGCAGAAGCGCGATCTGCTCTTCGTTTACGGCCTGCGCGAACAGATCCCTCCATTCGCTGACCTGATAGTCATATTCTTCCAGGCGGTATTTCAAATGCTGAAGAATACCGCTTTTTTCGGAAAGACCGCTTGAAAACAGAACAATAGAAATGCCGTTCGCAGAATTTGTCATCTTTCCTCCCCGTCTATGCCTTTTCTTCTTTGGACTGTCCTAAAATAGGAATACATTCCCATACAAAAGGCCTGCCTTTATTATAAAGAGATTCCCGGAAGGAAAATCCAGAGGAGGAAAACGGGTACGTTTGCGTGTGCAGTCGGGATTCTTTCCTCACTTTTGCGTCCAGTATTCGGGGTACACCAGACGGCCAGAAAACATGGAGCAGGCCAGAACCCGTATAAAAAGCTAGACACTCATCTAGCTGGAAATCCACATAGAAAGAAGGAAAGAACAGAATATGATCACTTCAAAACCGATGACGCTTGCCGAAGTTTCCGGCATTGTGCTGGAACAGCTGCCCAAAGGCATTCTTCTGACGACGCAGGATGGCGATGTTCGCGATACCATGACGATCGGCTGGGGCGGCCTGGGAACCAACTGGGGAATGGATGTCTTCACCGTGTATGTGCGGGAAAGCCGCTTTACCAAAACGCTTCTCGATGCCAACCCCGTCTTTACGATCAGCTGCCCGATGCCCGGCATGGATGTCCGGTCGATTTTAGGCTTCTGCGGAACGAAATCCGGCCGGGACGTAGACAAGTTCGAAGCCTGCCATCTCCACACCGTTCCGGGCGAGGAAGTGTGTACACCGGCGATTCTGGAGCTGCCGCTGACGATTGAGTGTCAGGTGCTTTACGCCCAGAAGGAAGATCCGGCCAGCATTCCTTCCGAAATCCGGAAGCACTATTATCCAGAAGGGGACAATCATACAATCTATATCGCACACATTAAAGCGGTTTATCTCCTGCAGAACGACGAACAGTAAAACGGGTCTTCCGCGCGATACTGCACATTTCCATATACAGACAGACAAAGGCGGATCCTCCAGATAAAGGGAGGATCCGCCTTGATTTGTAAATTGAACGTTATTCGGCAAGTCCGGGAAGAAAAGGATCGGACTGCGGATTCATGGACGCAGCCAGTTCGCACCAGTCGCCAAGCCGTCTGGAAATGCCGGTAAAAAACGGGTCTGGCGGCGTATTTTCGGGACGGTGATGTTTCAGCATGTGTGCAGCTAGAGAAGCGATCTCGTCGTTTGTACGGGCGTAGCAGGCATAGCCGTGACGTTCGAAAAACTCCGCGTTCTGTGTTTCACATCCTGGAATCGCAAACGCAAGCAGCAGCGGCGTTCCGGAAGCGGCCGCTTCGGTAATGGAAAGGCCGCCTGGTTTCGTAATAAACAGATCCGCCAGCTGCAAGTACTGAAAAATGTTTTTCGTAAAGGCCACCGGGGAAATGGATGGATCGTTGAACTTTTCGATGCGGCGATACAGTTTCCGGTTGTTGCCGCAAAGCACGAGAATGTGCAGATCCGGCTGGTCTTCAAGCAGCGGCTGCAGGGAAATGAGCATGGGCCAGAGACCTTTAATGCCCATCGATCCGCCGCCGACTAAAACGTAGCGTCTGGAAGGACTCAGCCCTAATGCCTTGCAGGCTTTATCCCGGCTGGTGCGCAGATCGAACTTGCGATCGACGGGAATGCCGCAGGGGATCATGCGGGAGTGATCGACGCCTTCCTGAAAGAAGGTCTCCACCAGATCGGGATGGGGAATGGTCATCCAGTCCGTCTGAACGTCGCTTTCAAAGGGAATGCACGTATAGTCGGTGGGAATCATTACGCTAGGCGGAACGTGCAGACCATGGTTTTTCAGCCAGGTGAGCATGAGTCCCGGATACGGATGCGAACACAGGATAAGATCGACTGGATGTTCGCTCAGCCAGCGATGCAAAGCCAGAGCGGTCTTTTTCTGGACCGCCAGAACGGGATTGGGCAGGCTGAAGTTTCGCTCGCCTTCTTCGTACAGGCGGCCGAGCTGATAGACGGCGCCAAAGAGATGCGGCGAAAGCTGCACCATGGAAACGTAGGCGCTGCCGACGCGCCTGGCCATCTGCGGCGAGCGCAAAGAATACGGGTCGAAGAAATGTACGGTCCAGCCGCGCGCCGTGAGTTCGTGGACCATAGCTTGTGCGGCGGAATTGTGACCGCCGCCGGTCGAACAGGACAGAATCAGCGCTTCCATAAAAAGCTTACCTCCATATCCGGCCGGGCTTCTTTGGACAGGCCGAGTCTTGCGAGTACAGAAACTGAAGTCAGAGCCGCTCCACCGACTAAAACGGAAGCGGCCTGCAAAGCCAGACACATGGGGGCGTAAAGAATAAAGACAAGCCCCGTCATGTAGAAATTCGGACGAATTCGAATGACCAGCGTAAAGGTCAGAAAAAGCACGATTAAAGCCAGCGTGGGCAGAAAGCTCACCTGACCGGCCCATACGCCAAGGGCGGAGCCAAATGTGGCGGCGATGCCTTTACCGCCGCGAAAACGATAGAAAATGGGGAACAGGTGTCCAAAGACCGGCGCCCACATGACCAGCATCAGACTGCAGGGGATCAGGGCGCATTCTGGCGTGCGGGTGTACAGATAAACCGGAAGGAAGGCTTTGCCCAGATCGCCGAGCAGAACGAACAGACCGCACCAGAACCCGCCTTTTTCAAAGGCGTTGAAGGTGCCGGGATTGCCGTCCTCGGTTCCCAGGGTGGCGTCTTTTTTCGAAAACAGTGCCGAGTAAAGGTGAATATAGAGAATGCTCCCGGAAAGATAACCGAACAGCAGATAGGCGAATAGTGTCATCACGATTCTCTATATTATATCGAAAAGCCCTTCAGGATCTTTCAATCATGCCAAACGATTTTGTGAGATTGCCTATCGCATTGGATTTACAAAAAAGTTACGCACGAAAAAGGAGAAGCCAAAAGCTTCTCCATCAAAAAATCGCATAAAAAAAGCGGAGCGTTAGCTCCGCGATTGATCAAATGGCGCCTGAAACAAGACTCGAACTTGTGACCTGCCGGTTAACAGCCGGATGCTCTACCGACTGAGCTATTCAGGCATTTGATCTTGGCTCATCAGCGGCTTTTTCAACCCGCTCCCTGAGCGCAAAGATAATTTATCATTTTCCCCTAACCCCGTCAACAAATTTCATTCAAAAAATTTTAAATTCAGATTTAAAAGTATATGTGGGTCAATCAAAAACCGGAAAAATCCGATGGGTATAAGGGATTTCGCCATAAACGGTCCTCAGAACAAACCAGAAAAAAGTTTTCCACAAGGTCCGGATAAAACAGAAATGAGGCTCTCTGGACTCTATACGGGCATCCAAATGCAGAAGAAAATTTCAAAAAATGGAAATTTTCTCCCGAGAAACGCGTTCCACTTCAGAAAAAAAAGCCGATCCGGGAGGTTCAGGAACAAAATCCGGCTGCAAAACCAGACGCTTGAACCGTCTGCAGCACCGAGAGGAACAATGCAAGCGTTAAACCGAACCTCAGCAGAAAGGGAACAGGCTTCAAAGTTCGGCCGCTTTGGGAATGCGATAAGATGATCAGTGTATTTTGATATTGGACCCATCGCCTTAACCCCCATGCGTTTTTCTGGAATGGCTGCACATAGAATGAACCGCGAGAAGCAATACCAGAGAAGCAATACCAGAGAAGCAAAATGGGAAAAACAAAACGGGAAAAGCTGTGCAGAAAACACGGCGGGAGGCGACAGGCAAAACAGTACGTGATGGAACAGAAGCCGTACGGGACGAAATAAACGAAACAAACAGCACGAGATAATACAAGAAGGCAGGGGGAAAGTATGTTCACAAACACAGACAGCACAAAAATGAAGGATGCAAAGATTTTAAGCGAGACGTCTTCTCTTTTGAACAATTTGAAAGAGACCCAGACACTCGCTGCATCCTTGCCCGCAGACCGTCCCGATCCGTCGCGGATTCGGGCCGTTATTATGGATATGGATGGCACGCTGCTCAACGCGAAAGAAGAAATCTCCCCCAAAACCCGTGCGTATCTCATTGGGCTGGAACAGGCGGGCATCCGTCTGATTCTGGCTTCAGGGCGCAGCTATAAGCGGCTTCTTCGCTATGCGAACGATTTGAGAATGGACGAATACGGAGGACTGCTCATTGAAGTGGACGGCGTCGCTCTATACGATCT
>NZ_JBKXLD010000028.1:0-23051 GCF_047010065.1 Allobaculum sp. | reverse complement strand
ATACCTCTCGTCGCGTTTTCTTATCCTGTCGGATCGCATGCGATCCAGCAGGCATTTTCTTTCCTGAAGGGTAAATTATCCAGGTTGAATCCAGTATACCCTATGGCACGTTTTGACATTTTCAGGGGGGGGGAAGCACTCAATCCTTATGGAACACCTGTATCTGGCTCGATTTTCAAAAAGGATCGAAATATGATTTTGCTTTTTTTGAAAGTATTCTTCTTTCCCCTTAAAGTTCATCCGTTTCGTACAGCTTTATTCAGCTTTCCTCATCTTGAGCGCGCAAAATCCGGGCGGAAAAGATGTCTTCGAAATGGAGCTCGTTCTTTCGCACAATATTAAGCGCACCAGAAACTTTCCCCCTTTGTTCTTCTGCTCTGCTGAGGGTTCGGCTTTGTGTGAGAGGGGCGGGCGTCCACAAAAAACCGTTTCTTCCCCAACAGGAAGAAACGGTTTTGCATACAGCGGGAAGCTTTGAACTATTCACAGGTGAACTGTGCTTCGAGCTGTGCTTTGGCTGTGGAAAAAACGAGATCGCTGTCTTTGACTTCCTCTTCTCCAAGAACACTGCTGAAGAATTTCTTAGGATCCTTAAGCGATACTGTGACACTGAGCTTTGATCCGTCCGCGGTAACGTTCAGATCCTCTTCGTCGATTCCCAGCTCTTGGGCTACCTGGCTTTTAATCATACTGCCATACAGGTCTATCAGCTGTTCACCGTCAACCCCCGCAGACGAGAGGTCCATAGTAATGGCGATGTCCATGCTGCTGATCTGTGCGTTTTCGGAGGGCGCGTTCAGAACAACCTGAATGGTCTGACCTTCCTGTTCTGCGGTGCACGTGGTCATAACCGCTTTTGCGCCGTCGGAACCGCCGGAACCGCTGCATCCTGCCAGCAGCATACCTGCTGCAAGAAGACCCGCAGCAAAACGTTTTTTAAACATACGATTCTCCTTCTGTCTCTCTTTTCCTTTTGAGCTTTCCGGTCAAGCAGCCAGAAGCCGCAAAGGGACGCACACCTTCAGAACTGCGAATTTCCAGTGCCCCACGGAAACAGAAAGATCTGCCCGATTTGAAAACTCTCTGAAAGCGCCGCCTCAATATGGGTATTGTATCGAATGACGATCGATTTTCGAAACAAACCTTTCCGTCGATATCAATTTCTAGTATTGCTCAACTGTTTTGTACAAACTGTCCGATCTTGCGGTCAATGGCCTTTTCTTGTGCAGGGCGGGCAGCGGCTTACAGGATGACACGGGTGACCGAAAGGACGGAGCGAACCTTGCGCAGATTGGCGATCAGACGTTCAAGAGATTCGGAATTCCGCACCATGATTTCAATTTTGGTCGTCGCGGTCAGCGAATCGCTATTGACGGTTGAATTGATGGCCCGTATGGAAATGCCGTTTTGCTGGAAAACCGTAACGAGATCCGAAAGCAGATAATTGCGATCATTGGATTCGATCTGCAGGTGAACCGGATACGTTTTGTCTTCGAGATTATCGCCCCAGGCGACAGGAATCAGACGCTTTGACTCCTTGGCAATGTTCGGGCAGTCCCTGCAGTGAACTTTGACGCCATGACCCTTGGTGATGTAGCCGACGACTTCATCGCCGGGGATCGGCGAGCAGCAGGGCGAAAGGGACACTTTGATCGTGTCGATGCCCGGTACGACGATGCCGCAGTCGGACACTTTTTCCTTTTTCTCGTTTTTCGAGAACAGCTTGATGATTTCTTCGTTGTCATCGACGGCCGCCTTAGTCGTGTTCAGACGTTCAATGACGACCGCAGTCGGAATGCGTTTGGCGGCAATGCCCGCGTACAGGTCGTCGCTCGTTTTAAAGGAAAGGCTCTGCAAAATCGAGTCGATTTTCTTGGATGTACGGACGATGGACGGATCGAGTCCGGCCTTTTTCATGTCGTCCATTAACATTTCCTGTCCTTTGCGAACATCTTCGCGCTTGTCTTTCTGCGCCTGTTTCTGGAAAAAAGCACGGATCTTGTTTCGGGCGTGGGCGCTCTTGACGATCTTGATCCAGTCGGGCGAAGGGCCGGCCGACGCTTTGTTGGTCATGATCGAAACCACATCGCCGGTTTTGAGGGGAGTATTGAGCGGAACGATGCCGCCGTTGACCTGTGCGCCGACAGTATGGTTGCCGACTTCGGTATGAATGCGATAGGCAAAGTCAATGGGCGTCGCCCCGCTGGGCAGCGAGATGACTTTGCCGCGCGGGGTGAAGCAGTAGACGTTGGCTTCGAAAATGTCCTTCTGCACCGTGTTCATGTATTCGAGCGGATCTTCACTGTCTTCGTCGGTGATGATGGAGAAATCGCGGAACCAGGAAAGCTTGTCTTCCATTTCCCTCGTCTGCATCCCCTCGTCCATGCCAGACTTGTTTTCCTTGTACAGCCAGTGGGCGGCGACACCTTTTTCGGCAACGGAATCCATCTCTTCGGTACGGATCTGGATTTCAAACGTGCTGCCGGATGCCGAGGAGATGACCGTTGTGTGCAGGGACTGATACAGGTTGCTTTTTGGCATCGCGATGTAGTCCTTGAAGCGGCCAGGGATTGGCGTATAGGTGGCGTGAATGTAGCCGAGAATTTCGTAGCAGTGCGCGATGGAATCGGTAATGATTCGAATCGCCTGCAAGTCGAGAATTTCTTCGAAGCGTTTGTGCTTGGTGACCATCTTTTTATGGATGGAGTAGAAGTGCTTGGAGCGGCCGAAAATACGGTATGGAATATGGTAATTGTCGAGAATGGTCTTGATGTCGTTGATCATCTCGGTAACCTGCTCGTTACGTTCGCTTTCGCGGTTGGCGACGAGCTGCTTGATGTTCTGGTATTCTCTTGGATCGAGATACTTGAAGCTCAGATCTTCGAGTTCGTTTTTTACCTGCGAAATACCAAGACGATGGGCGATCGGCGCGTACACCTGGAGCGTTTCGCGGGCGATGCGCTTCTGCGCGGATTCGGACTGGTATTCCAGTGTGCGCATGTTATGAAGACGGTCAGCCAGTTTGATCAGAATGACGCGGACGTCCTTGGCCATCGCGATAAAGATTTTGCGGTGATTGCTGGCCTGGTATTCCTTTTCGTCCTTGAATTCCTTTTTGATCTTTCCAATTTTGGTGACGGCTTCGACCAGATCGGCGATTTCCGTAGAAAATTCCTGTTCCAGAATTTCGTACGTAACGTCATCGCAGTCTTCAAGCGTGTCATGGAGCAGACCGGCGGCAATGGTTTTGGGCGAACAGTGCAGTCCAGCCAGAATGTCGGCGACCTGAATGACGTGAACCGTATACGGTTCGCCCGATCTTCGCTTCTGTCCCTCGTGGGCATGATCTGCGAATTTCCAGGCTTTTTCGATCAGCTCAAGATTTTCTTTGCGATGAATGTAGGTCTGAATATGTTCCATACATTCTTCAATCGTGACGCTGTGTTTAGTCGCCATAGGTGCCTCCTTTTTATCTTCTGATTCGTACGGGTTTCCTTATGACAGATGCGCTCTTTGCTGCTCTAGCGTTGGGAGCGCCGTAAGCCAAAGCGATGGTCAATCGTTTCCGTTTTTGGAATGAGAAAATTCTGTCACGTTTTAAAACGGATATATGAACGAGCAGCCGGAATTTATTTCCCGGCTGCTGATTATTCTTCATATTATGTGAAATCTTGGTTTTTTTAAATCGTTTTTGGAAAAGCTTACTCGATTTACTTGTTTTTTCAATCGGAAATGCCTGTCCTATACATTTTCAACATATGGCCAGCCTCTTCCCTTTTCAAAACAAATTCAGAATCGGATTTCCTGTGCTTTAAAAAATCGGCGTGTCCTTTTTTCGGCCGTCTATTCGCCTTCGTAGTGAACGAGGGAAAGAACCGGCGTATCGCCGAATTTCGCGCGGGCCTTGAGGTCATCGAGTTCGACAACGAACGCGAAGCCGACTACTTCGGAGCCTTCCTTGCGAACCATGCTGGCGATCGCTTCGCACGTTCCGCCCGTTGCGAGCAGGTCATCCACGATCAGAACGCGGCTTCCCGGTTTGAGATCTTCCGCATGCATCTGCAGGGAATCTTCGCCGTATTCGAGCGTGTATGTTTCCGTAATGGTACGACGCGGGAGTTTGCCCGGTTTGCGTACGGGAATGAACGGAATTTTCGCGTCCATGGCGGCTGGAATGCCGAACATGAAGCCGCGGGCTTCCGGAGCCACGATGACATCCGCGTTTACTTCTTTGGCAAATTTTCCGATTTCAGTCGCAGTCTGCGCGAGCGCTTCCGGATCGGCAAGGATCGGCGTGATATCCCGGAAAATGATGCCTTCTTTTGGAAATCCGGGAATCGAAGCGATTCTGGTTTTTAAATCCATAGTTGTATTTTCTCCTGGCTGCTTTGCAGCACTTCTTCTTTTTTCACACTGTTCCATCCAAGAGGAACAGAACATCAAGCGTACCGAATTTCTGAGCTTCTGTACAGTCTGATTGTACCGGTATTTTTTTCGAGTGCGCTCTGCAGCTGCGAGATCTCTGCACAAATTTGCACATATGCCGCTTTAAACCGACACGCTTTCCTGCAGAAAACGACTTTTTTCCGATCAGATTTCGTAGACGATTTCGTCGATCATGAACTCGGCTTTTCGCGTACCGTTCCAGGTCGAGATGGAAATCGAGCCGATCAGCTTTTCAATGCCTTCCTGTTTGGCCAGCTTATCCGTAGAGGTCTGGTTGAAATGAATCGCGTTGATGCCGCCATCGAGATAAAAGCGGCGATGACGGCCTTGCGAAAAGTCGAAGCTTTTAAGAATCAGCGGCTGATCGATTTCAAATGCGGGCATTTTAAAGCCGGTTCCAAACGGACGAATCGCCTGCAGAGAATCCATGTTTTCAACGGTGATGTCCGACACTTCGATTTCCATCGGTTCAGCCGGCATTTTGGTCCGCACCATTTTGGAGGCGTTTTTGATCAGAAAGCTTCGAAAATCCTCGACTTTACCCGCCGGCAGGGCGAATCCCGCTGCCTGTGCGTGACCACCAAGGGCAAGAAAGCCATCGTATTTCTGCAGGAATTCCAGGCAGTGATAGCCTTCGGGAGCGCGCATGCTGAATTTGGCTACATCGCCGTTTAAGGTTCCGACAATCGCCGGCTTATCGAACTGGGAGCTCAGCCGGCCGGCCGCCAGACCGATAATGCCTTCATGGAAATTCGGGGAAATCGCAAAGAGAATGGCGGAAAGCGGATTAATTTCCGCAAGCGCCTGGCTTTGCACCTGATACGTCATTTCTTTGCGCGCTTCGTTGATTTCCATTACACGCGCAGCGTATTTCTGAATTTCGATCGGATTCTTGCTTTCCATGTAGCGGACAAACGTATTCACTTTGGCCCGGTCGCTCAGACGGCCCAGGGCGTTGATGCAAGGAGCAACCTGAAAGGAAATATCCGTTTCACACACTGGATAGGAGCGAATGAACGGATCAAAATGCGGTTCGTGATGGGCGTTGAGCGCCTTGAGACCTTCCTGAATAATCGATCGGGTTTCCTTAAAGACAGGCATGCAGTCGGCAATCGAAGCGACCGCCGCATAGATCAGAAATTTTTCTTCCTCTATGCCTAACGCCCGTACGCATTCAAAGGCGACGCCAGCACCGCACAATACATCAAAGTCTTCGCCCATTTTCATCGGGTGAACGAGCAGCGTGCAGTCCGGTTCATCTTCGTACAGATGATGATCGGTAACGATCACATCCACGCCAAGTTCTCTGGCTTGTTCCAGCGCGGAACCAGCCGATACGCCGTTATCGACCGTGATGATCAAGTCATAGCTGGCTTTTGCTGCCTTTTCAACGGTCTGCTCACTTAAGCCGTATCCTTCTTTTAAGCGGTCGGGAATGTAGTACATCGTTTCCAGGCCATACCGTTTCAGGCCCTGATACAAAATAATCGTCGACATAATGCCGTCGCAGTCGTAATCGCCCGCGATCAGCACTTTCTGGCCCTTTTCTCTCGCCTCTTCCATACGCTTTACAAAGTCCTGCATGCATTTAGCCGTGCAGACGGGACGAAGCGGGGAGGGATGAAGAATTTCGTCCCGCTCTTTTTCATCGAGATGGGCGTGATTCAAAATCTTGTACGCCAGACCCGAAAGAACGGGTGTCCTTTGTTCTGAATGGGAAGCGGCGGAGGACAAATCTGCCGTTCCCGCGGTTGTTTTTTCATTTTTCATAGGCATCTCCATTATATCCACGCCCTTTTTCTCCACCCCGAACGGACGATTCGTGCTGCTACGCTCGGTGCGAAAAAGAAAGGATTCTTTTCTGGAAAGCCAGTCGGGCGTAAAGCGGAAAACGGGAAAGAGCCGCTGCTCCTTCCCGTAAATCGGTCTGTACATCTGTTTTCGATGGTTTAAACACCGCTTTTCTTTTGCCGATCTGGCGATCCTACTCGGGCAGACAGGCAAACTGCGCATCCTGTTCGAGGGCGGCTTCAATTTCGTCGAGATCGAGTCCGTCTGCGCTCAGACCAAGGGAGGCAAACAGAGCGGGGATGTTCTGAATTGTCGCGCTGGCGATATAGCCATCATCTTCTCGCTTCACTTTGACCAGATCGGCCTGAATGCCAAGCGTCTGCGCAAGGGCATCCGCAATCAGCGCGCTTTTTGTTTTGGAGCCGTCGCTGTCCCCTTCCTGCAAAGGGACCCGATAGCCGGTCAGCTGCTGATCGAAATCGTGCGGATACTTCATGGTAATTTCCAGAAGTTCGACCTGGCTCTGTTCGGAAGGTGCGCTCATACGAAGAGAAAGACTTCCGTTCTCGTTGGTCTGCGTACAGCTGACGGTCCGTCTGGACGAACCGCAGGCGCTCAGCAAAGGCACGCCCAAAACGAGCAGAACTGCCAGAGCGGTTTCAGAAAGCGTAGAGGAAAGCCGCGAAACGGATCGCATAGTTCGTTCTCCTTTTCAGTATGGAAAATTCGTGAGAGAGCGTAAGAAAACGCGCAGGGAAAGCCGCGCGATCTTCTTAAACTCTGTCTTTGTTAGATGGGCTGTTCTGGTGGTAGCGTACGGATTGACCGTACGGATTTCCAGTACAGATTTGCCGCGTCTGTCCATTCGCCGGATTTGTCCTTAATCCTGCGAATCGTCTTCTGCCTCGTCGTGCAAAGCCGACTCGGTAATGTGCAGATGGGCGTACGCTTTCGGCGTAGCAATACGGCCGCGCGGGGTCCGGTTAATCAGACCGGTCTGCAGCAGAAACGGCTCGTACATGTCTTCGAGTGTCGCCGCGTCTTCGCCAATGGAACTGGCGAGGGCTTCTACACCGACGGGTCCGCCGCCAAAGCGGAAAATGATGCCTTCGAGATATTTGCGGTCCACCTGATCCAGACCAAGATCGTCGACTTTCATGCGGTCGAGCGCATCACCGGCCACATCAAGGGAAATGTGTCCGCCGTTATACACCTGGGCAAAGTCGCGGATGCGGCGGAGCAGGCGGTTGGCGATACGCGGCGTACCGCGCGAGCGTCTGGCCACTTCGCCAATCGCATCATCTTCAATCGATGTGTTGAGAATGCCCGACGTACGGCTGACGATCTTTTCGAGATCGGCCTGCGCGTAATATTCGAGCGGCAGCACGATGCCAAAGCGGTCGCGCAGCGGCGCGGAAAGATCGCCGGCACGGGTTGTTGCGCCGACCAGCGTAAAGGGCGGCAGAGCCAGACGGATCGAATGGGCTGAAGCGCCTTCCTTTCCGACCACAATATCGAGATAAAAGTCTTCCATCGCCGAATAGAGAATTTCTTCAATCTGGCGCGGAATGCGGTGAATTTCATCAATAAAGAGCACATCGCCGGCTTCCAGCGTCGATAAAATCGCCGCCAGATCACCGGATTTCTGAATCGCCGGACCGGAAGCGGTCACGAGATTGCCGTTCATTTCATGGGCGATGATCATCGCCAGGGTCGTCTTTCCCAGTCCGGGAGGTCCGTATAAAAGGACGTGGTCCAGAACTTCGCTGCGGCTTCTGGCCGCCTGAATGTAGACGTTAAGATTTTGTTTCAGTTCCTGCTGGCCAATGTATTCCGCCAGCGTTGCCGGACGCAGCGCCTGATCTTTGTCTTCGGTCTGCTCGGCTGCATCTACAAGACGTTCTTCTTCCATAGGTCCTCCTTTCTTTCACTTTCCGATCGAGACGCCAGAAACTGCGCCGGATCGGGGGCTTTACTTTATGAGTACTGGAATCCATTCGTTCCAGTTTTTCTTTTGGGTACGTATTCTTTTGCGGATCGTTTTTTTCAGAACCGTTTGATTCCGTTCGGACCCGATTCGTTTCGGATCTGGTTCCTCTGGATTTCTCTCTGCTCTTTTATTCAGAAAATGTTACCGATTTCATTTTCGGCCTTCTATGAAGAGAGACCCAAACGGATCCCTAATAAATCAAACGGATCCCTAATAAATAAATATGGTAGAAATTTGTTCAGACAGAACGAAATTGTTGTAAGGTTAAACGCGTTTGGACTTGACGATCCGGGCGCCTCTCAGACGCCTTTTTTTCTGCGCGCCAGTTCACGCAGCGCAAAGCGTAAAAGCGCGTCGGTCTGCGGATACTGCGCCAGCTGTTCGTTCAGCTTCAGACTGTCGATTTCCGGCTGACGATAGCCCAGCGATAACAGGGCATCGCTGACTTCCGCGACAACGGGATCGGATGGAGCAGCACTGTCCTTGGATTTGGGCTTGTCTTCGGGAAGAACGACTTTTCCCTTGAGATCGAGCAGAATCTGGCCAGCGGTTTTGGCACCGATGCCCGGCAGCTTTTTGAGTGCTGCGGCATCGCCGTTTTCAATCGCCCGGATAATGGACGATTCATTCGAGGCGGCAAGCATGTTGAGCGCCATTTTGCATCCAATGCCCTTGACCTGAATCAGGAGTACGAACAGATCGTAAAGCGCTTCGCTTTCAAAGCCGTACAGGCACTGATCGTCTTCCTTGAACTGCTGATAACAATATAAAGAGAGAGCCTGGCCTGGCGCGTAGCTTTTGGCCGCGGGCACATAGACGATGAAGCCGATCGGTCCGCACTGAAGAATCAGACTGTCTTTTCGCGTTTTTAAAACGGTTCCTTCCAGATATCCAATCATAGGCCTTCCTCCCTGTTTTTCTCGCTGTTTCCGTCGCTTTCCATTCGACTCAATACGCCGAATTTCCCTGTGCATTTTCGCGCTCGGACCAGCCTTCCCATTATACCAAATCCACTGCCGCCTGCCGTTTCCCATTTTCCGGCAGCCTTTTGCCGTACACGAGCGCATGGAGCGGTTGTCAGCTTCTGCATGCGCTGGCTGAACAGAGCACGGTTTTTCTTTCTGTTTTGTACGCGAATGGACGTTCATTCGAGGCAAAAGACGGTTACGCGGCGTATTTTCCGCACGCATCGCCCGATTCGTATTGGATTCGCCCTTTTGAAAGCCATCTCTGTTTTCTGAACCAATTTTTCTTTCAGAAAGCAAGTCCGGAAAAATGAAAATTTTCACATTTGCGTACACTCTCAGGCGAATTTTAGTAAAAAGCCGATCCAGATTTTTTGACTTTCCCTTCGAGTGATATAACTTACATATTCCTCTTGAGATCACGAATCGTGAACGCTGTACACGATTTCTGATCGATACAGGAATCTGGAAATTTAGAAACGGAGATCAAAATGAGTAAAGTGTATAACTTTTCTGCAGGCCCGGCCTGTATGCCTGAATGGGTGCTGAAAACAGCAGCCGATGAAATGCTGGATGCCAGAGGATCTGGAATGAGCGTGATGGAAATGTCTCACCGTTCCAAGGCCTTCGAATCCATTCTTCAGGAAACCAAAGATACCATTCGTCGTCTGGCCAGCATTCCGGAAGACTACGAAATCCTCTTCCTGCAGGGAGGCGGAAACCTTCAGTTCTCCATGGTTCCAATGAACTTCAACAAAAACGGAGCTGATATCATCAACACCGGTCAGTGGACAAAGAAAGCCATCGCAGAAGCGAAAAAACTTGGCCGTGTTCATCTTGCCGGAGACAGCAGCGACAAAACGTTCACATATATTCCAAAAATTACCCAGGAAGATCTGGATCCGGATACAGACTACGTCTACATCTGCGAAAACAACACCATCTACGGAACAAAGTACAAAAATCTGCCGCCTCATGAAGGCAAGCGTCTGATTGCAGACCTTTCGAGCTGCATTTTCACTGAACCGCTAGATGTCACCCAGTATGACATGATCTTTGCGGGCGCCCAGAAAAATCTCGGTCCTGCCGGCGTTACTCTGGTCATCATCAAGAAAGACCTGCTCGATGAGCAGCGCGACGATATTCCTTCGGCCATGCTCGACTACAAGACTTACGTAGACCACGATTCCATGTACAACACGCCTCCTACATACGGCATTTACATGGTCGGCCTTGTCTGCAAATGGCTCGAAGAACAGATCGGCGGTCTGGAAAACATGGAAAAGATCAATCAGGAAAAAGCCGGCCTTCTCTATGACTACCTCGATAACTCCAAGATGTTCTCTAACCCGGTAGCGGTAGAAGACCGTTCCCTGGTCAACATCCCGTTCGTAACCGGCGATCCGGAACTCGATAAAGAATTCATCGCCAAAGCCAAAGAAGCCGGTTTTGAAAACCTGAAAGGTCACCGTACCGTCGGCGGCATGCGCGCTTCCATTTACAACGCCATGCCTGTAGAAGGCGTAAAAGCCCTTGTCGACTTTATGAAAGCATTTGAAGAGGAACACGTATGAGAACCATTTCTTTACTGAACGCGATTTCGGACAAAGGAACCGCAGTATTTGACGAAACCTACACGTATGAAGCCAACGCCGCCAACCCGGACGCCATCATGGTCCGCAGTGCGGATCTGCATAACCTGGATTATCCAGAAACACTGAAAGCCATCGCCCGTGCCGGCGCCGGCGTCAACAACATCGATCTTGACGAATGCACAAAACGCGGCATCGCCGTATTCAATACGCCGGGTGCCAACGCCAACGCCGTTAAGGAACTCGTAATTGCCGGACTGCTTCTCGCCAGCCGCGATCTGTATCACGGTATGGAATGGGTTAACACCCAGGCCGGCAGCGAAACGCTTGCCAAAGACGTAGAAAAGCAGAAAAAGAAATACGCCGGCAACGAAATCGCCGGAAAGAAACTCGGTGTCATCGGTCTTGGCGCCATCGGAAGCAAGCTGGCCAACACCGCGCTCCATCTCGATATGAACGTTATGGGCTATGACCCTTACCTTTCCGTTGAATCCGCTCTGAAACTCTCCCGCTGGGTAGAGCACAAGACAGATCTCAAAGATCTGCTTGCGGATGCCGACTTCGTCTCCCTCCATCTGCCGCTGCTCGATTCCACACGCGGCCTGATCAACAAGGAAACCATCGCCCAGATGAAAGACGGCGTGAAAATCATGAACTTCGCGCGCGGCGGACTCGTTAACGATGACGATATCCTCGAAGCGCTCGATTCCGGAAAAGTCGCTCTGTACGTAACTGACTTCCCAGACGCCAAGCTCGCCGGACATCCTGGTGTCATTGCTCTGCCGCACCTCGGTGCAAGCACGGCTGAATCCGAAGAAAACTGCGCCGTTGCGGCTGCAAAGGAACTGCGTGCCTACCTCGAAGAAGGCAGCATCATCAACTCCGTCAACCTGCCAAACGTATCTCTCGAACTGAGAATGCCGTACCGTGTCGGCGTCATCCATTCCAACAAGCCGAAAGTGCTCTCCAGAATGACTGACATCCTGTCCGCAAACGGATCCAACATCGAAAACCTCCTGAACAAATCCCGCGGCAACATTTCCTACACCATTCTCGATCTCGAAGAAAAACCGACCGAAGAATCCCTGGAAGCCATCCGCAGCCTGGATGAAGTCATCCGCGTAAACCTCTTTGAAAAGGATGCGAAGTAATGATCTTCTCTTCTGCTGATATCCTCATTCCGGCCAACGGCAACTTCAGGGACTGGGCGGTTGTCGCCTGCGACCAGTATTCCAGCAATCCCGAATACTGGAACTCGGTGGCGAAATCAATCCAGGATTCCCCAAGTACGCTGAATCTGATCCTCCCGGAAGCCTGGCTGGAAACGAAACAGGGCGAAGCCCATCAGGCAACAATTGCCCAGAACATGTCGAGCTACTTAAACGACGGCGTGCTCAAAGAACTCAGGGACTGCCTGATTTATGTAGAACGTACGCTCGTCGACGGTTCGATCCGTAAAGGTCTGGTCGGCGCGCTTGATCTCGAAGAATACGACTACCATTGCCCGACGGATCGTCCGATCCGTGCAACGGAAGCCACGATTCTGGAACGCATTCCGCCGCGTGCCCAGATTCGCCGCGATGCCATTCTTGAATTCCCGCACATTCTTCTGCTTCAGAACGATGCCGAAGACGCGCTGTTCAAGCAGCTTCACGCCATTCGGGAAACTCTGCCGGTTCTTTACGATTTTGACCTCATGAAAGACGGCGGCCACATCACTGGACGCATCATTCAGGGCGAAGAAAAAGATCTCGTCTGCGCCTGGATTTCCGAATACGAAACCCGTTCTTCCCTGCCCAATCCGCTCGTTTATGCGGTCGGCGATGGAAACCATTCTCTTGCCGCTGCCAAAACGATCTGGGAAGAAATCAAGCCGACACTTACAGAAGAAGAAAAGCGCGTTCATCCGGCCCGTTTCGCCTTAGCCGAACTGGAAAACCTGCAGGATGAAGCCCAGAAGTTCGAACCGATTCACCGCATCATCAAAAATACCGATCCGGCTGGGCTGATCGCTTATTTCAACGAGAAAGCACCCGCTCAGGGCGGTTACCCCATCGAATGGGCAGCCGGGGGCGAAAACGGTACGATCGTTCTCGACGATGCGATTTCCCCGCTTCCTCTGGCTGTGCTTCAGAAGCAGCTGGACGAGTGGCTGGCCGAAAACGAAGGAACGATCGATTACATCCATGGCGAAAAAGATCTCGAAGATCTGGCCTCGCAGGATGGATCCATCGGATTCTTCCTTCCAAAAATCGAACGGGATTCCCTGTTTGAAACCATCGAAGCCGACGGTTCGCTTCCGCGTAAGACGTTCTCTATGGGTCATGCTCAGGAAAAGCGCTACTACCTGGAAGGCAAGCGCCTCCGTTTCAAAGACGAATCCGATTCCTGAATTTGTCCCTCCTGAAATTCATCTGTTAAAAATCAAGCCTGAGAAACTGCTCATGCAGCCTCTCAGGCTTTTTCCTTTATTCTCTCTCTGGATCAGTTTTCATTTCCGATTAGCGACATTCTGGACCAGTTTTCAATACACCAGAACGGATGCCATGATTTTGGCTTTTCCGACGCTTTCCATTCGCCCTGTATTTCATAACGCCATCAAAAAGCGGCCCGGCTGACTGTCCTGTCAGACCGGGCCGTCTGTTTTTGATTTGGCAAATCCGCTCGCGGCAGGCGAACAGAAGAAATCTCAGCTGAGAAAAAGCCTTTATTCTTCTGGAAGATCGATCGTAAGCAGAACCGGACAGTGATCGCTGCCGTACAGATCACCAAGAATTTCGATGTCCTCCACCTTGTCCATGAGGTCCCTGGAAGCCAGCCAGTAATCGATTCGCCAGCCGGCATTGCGATCGCGGCTGCGTTTCTGGTAGGACCACCAGGAATAATCGCGGCCCTCTGGCTTCAGAACGCGGTACACGTCAGCCAGATCGGACAGGTAGTTCGTTTCAAAACTGTTTCTTTCCTGTTCAGAATAGCCGGCGCTTCCTTCTCCATCGGCCTCATCCCAGATATCCTGCGCAGTGCGCGCAACGTTGAAATCCCCGCACACCAACAGAGGAAGATCGATGGAGCGAAGATAGTCGGTAAACGCCTTGTCAAAGCGAAGACGGTAGTCGATTCGTTTCAGATTTTCCTGCGAGTTGGGCACGTAAACGCAGACGACCGCAAAGTGTTCAAAATATGCGGTAATCACGCGGCCTTCCTGATCGAATTCTTCGATCCCGATTCCCCGGACGACTTTTTTTGCTTCCATGCGGGAGGCAATCATCGTTCCGGAATAGCCTTTCTTTACGGCTGAATTCACGTACTGATACGGATAAAGATCAGGATTCAGTTCAATCTGATCTTCCGTCGCCTTAATTTCCTGAAAGCAGACAATGTCCGCATTCAGATAATCCAGCATCTGCTCCAGGCCCTTTCGAGCCAGAGCCCGGATTCCATTCACATTCCAGGTAAGAAGTTCCATCACTTTACCCTTCTTTCTATAAGCTTTCCGTTATTAGGGAAAGCTCAGGATTCTTATTCGTTCGCTGGATCAGCGGGTCTAACCGTATCGTCTGCATCCGCTTCTCCTGCCTGTATCCTTTTTTGATCTGCACGCTACGGCGCGGATCCGTAATCCTCTCGATCCGCATACAGGCGGACAGAACGGCGGCGGCCATGATGCAAAGCCGACGCGGGCGCATCGTCATCGAGGTTCGTTCTGGCGCACAAATAGATCGGACGATCCTTGATTTCGAGATACATGCGGGAAATGTACTGACTGAGCACCCCGATCGAAAGCAGCTGAATCCCCCCAATCAGCATAATTATGCATACCGTAGACGCCCAGCCCTGCACCGGATCGCCAAAGCAGATTTTGCGCACGACAATCACGATGATCATCACAAACGCTACTAAGGAAAAGAGTACGCCTAAAGCTGCCGCAAACTGAAGCGGAACGGTCGAAAAAGAAACGATGCCGGTAATGGCGTATTTAAACAGCTTCCAGAACGACCACTTGGTCTCGCCGGCTGCCCGCTTGATGTTTTCGTATTCGAGCCATTTGGTTTTGAATCCAACCCAGCCAAAGATGCCTTTGGAAAAGCGGTTGTATTCTTCAAGTTCCAGAATGGCGTTCACAAATTCGCGGTTCATCATACGGTAGTCCCGGGCGCCGTCGACCATGTCCACATCGCTCATTCGATTCATCAGCTGATAAAAACGGCGCGCAAAAAAGGAAACGATTTTCGGCTCGCCTTTTCGGGTCACGCGCCGGGTAGCGACAGAGTCATAGCCTTCCTTTTCGATCGCATCAATCATTTCAGGAAGCAGTGCGGGCGGATCCTGCAGGTCGGCGTCCATGATGACCGTCAGATCGCCGTCTGAGTTTTCCAGACCGGCGTAAATGGCGCTTTCCTTGCCAAAGTTGCGGGAAAAGGAAATGTAGCGAACGCGCGGATCGATTTTGGCGATCTCCAGAATTTCCTTCATCGTATTGTCTTTGGATCCGTCATCTACCAGCAGAAACTCAAAAGTATGACCTTCAATGGCGTCGGTCGTCTTCACCAGCGTTTCATACAGCAATGGGATCATGGCCTGCTCATTGTAGCAGGGCACGATAATACAAATTTTATACATATATCACCTATACCTGAAAATTTTAACACAGATCCTATCGTTCCCAAATCTTCCCCGGATACCGGATATTCTTATGCTCTTTCGGTATCCGAAGAAGCAGCTGCAGCAGGAGGGCTCTGTTTTGTCGCATTTTGAACCGGCTTTGCGATTCTCTGTCTCATTTTACAATATCCGCTTTTTCTAAGGCAGATTTCCCGGCAATCGTAAGAAAGACGCCGTCAATTTCCTTTCTCTTTTTGGATACAGAAAAGCGGCGGTTCGTCCTGCAGTTTTCTCTGCAGGCGTGAACCGCCGCAATTTGCTTCAGACATTCTGGTTCGTCAAAAGTGGTGGAAAAAGTCTAAATCCTCCAGAACGTCTGGTAAGCACGAATGAATTACTTCGTCAGCAGACTCTTGTCGGGCGTCAGGCGCAGAGCCAGCTCTTTGGAAGCCAGATCTTTAGCCATTGCGTCAATCTCCTGCTGCGTTGTGTTCTTACTGGTTTTGAGCAGTTTTGCCAAGGCCAGCGTATCGGTGAAGGCTTTCTTGCCGGTATCGGAGTAGGATGCCAGTTTTGCGTTGATCGCATTGCCCTTATCGATCGCCGCATTCAGAAGCGTCCAGTCAAGTTCCGGTGTCGGCTCTTCGTCTTTGGTCCACTTCGCGTAAAGCGTGGTTTCGGCTGCCGGCTTCTCGGTTTCGAAGCTGAACGCATTCTGGCAATCCGCATCGGTATACCAGCCGCTGAACGTATAGCCTTCGCGTTCTGGATCAGCCGGTTTTTCAACAGGGGATCCGGCAACGTAGAGCGCTTCACTGCTCTGTTCGCCCTCAATCTGCGTATCGAAGGTTACACCGATAACCTGAATCTTGCTTTCGGCAGGTTTACTGTCAAGCGTTCCGGATTCTTCGCTGCCGTTGGCAGTAACGGTCCAGGTCCAGGTACCTTTGCGGGTCAGACCGGTCGGCATGGACGTTTCGCTTCCCGGCATTTCGAAATGCATGCCGTTTGGCATGGTGATGCCTACGGTGTAGCCATTTGCGTTTTCTACCGCATTCCAGCTGAGGGTAGCGCCCAGTACACCGTTTTCACGGGACGGCGTCGCCGTCAGTCCTGTTGGAGCCGGGAGCTTGCCGTCTGTGCTTTCGAATACGGCCAGGATCGAAGCGGTGTCGGCTGCGATCTGGTACGTGTATTCCGCATCCGTACTCAGTTCCGTTCCATCGGCTTTGGTCCAGCGAACGAAACGGGATCCTTCGGCTGCTTCCGCTTTGACGGTTACCCACTGACCGGCGGCCAGATCGCCTTCCGATGCAGTCACCGTTCCGGTTCCGCTGCAGGATGGATCAATTTGAGCGCTCAGATGGAGCGGGGTTTCCGCTTTCTTCGTCAGTTTGGCTTCAGCCCAGTCGGCATGCGAGTTGGAGTTTCCGTCCGCGCGGTTGGTAACGCGCAGCGTCAGCGTCTTCGTTCCGGCTGGAATATCCACGTCGATTTCGCCGTACTTCATTTCACGCGTCTGGTTGTCGACCGAGCCAAGTTCTACACCGTCGGCCAGAACCGTAAACTTGACTTTCGGGCTGGCCGAAGCGGCTTCCTTGTCCAGTCCGACTTTGGAATAGAAGTGATCGAGTCCCTGCTTGCCGCTCAGATCGATATCGATATCTACATCTCCGCTCGCGGCAGAATGCGTACCGATCCCTTTGGCGAATGTAACATCTTTCGTTCCGTCAAAGAGGGTCAGCACATTGCCTTCCACACTGAGATCACGCTGCGGGTTGTGACCGGACCAGCCGGTTTCGGCTTTCGTCCAGGGCAGTTCCGATGCGTAATAGCCGTCGGCTGGCGTGAGGGTGAAGCTGTACGTCTTGGTCGCCGACGCATCGGGGCTGGTGACTTTGACTTTGATCTCGGTTGGATCTTCAGCCGAGCCGTTTGTATTCCAGGTTACGCTGCCGGTTCCGCTCTTAATCAGCGTGTCGCCCTTGAAGACTTCAACTTTCGCATTGGCGTTGGTCGCGGTGAAAGTGAACGGAATGAGCAGACCGAAATGCGAACCCGTATACGTGTCAACGGCTTGATCAAAGGTTTCGGTAAGGGACGCATTCGCTCCGAAATCCACGCCGCTCAGGCTGCAGTCTGCGTTTGTCGCTTTGTAGACGTTGACTTCGACATAGTTCGGCATCTGGAGTGCCTCGCTGTGGCAGACGACAATCACTTTATTCGGACCGTCCTTAA
Source organism: Allobaculum sp. (assembly GCF_047010065.1). NCBI lineage: Bacteria > Bacillati > Bacillota > Erysipelotrichia > Erysipelotrichales > Erysipelotrichaceae > Allobaculum > Allobaculum sp. Next base: position 5,427 of record NZ_JBKXLD010000028.1, on the reverse strand, counting down.
GGTCAATCATCGGGTTGTCGAGCTTCTTGCCATCGAGGAAGTATTCGATCGTGCTGCGCTTCGAATTCGCTTCGGCTTCGATAGCCGCGCTTGTGGCCGTGGAATCGACATCGACGCGAACCTTTCCGTCTTCTGGAATTGCGACTTCTGCACCGTTGACTATAAGGGTCTTGACCGACTGGTCGCCATCGCCGGAGCGGAATACCTGCAGACGGTAATCCTTAATCGTTCCGTCTTTAGCGGTAACGAAAATTTCGAACAGGTTGAAGCCGGCGTACAGTTTTACATCATCCGCCTTGGCATCGACCGGCTTGTTGTTGAAGCTGACTGTGACTTTGGCATCCGGTGCAAGGGCTGCGAAGTCATAGGAGATCGTCTCCTGATCTTCATCCGCGAACAGATACCAGTACTGACGGGAAAGCTCGAGACTGCTGAAGTCTTTTGCGTCAGCGACTTTGACCTGGGCTTTGCCAAGACGTGTTTCACTGCTTTCCTTGGTTGCTGCAGGATTTTCCACTTCCTGAGCGTTCTTAATGAGTACCGCAGCCGATTCTGCTGCTGGACCTACGATGCCGTTTTCAACGGTATAGGCGAGAACACGCAGATACTTTCCATTCAGTTTGTCATCGTACTGCGCATTGTCGCCATGCAGGCCGGTCTCAACCGTCCACGGACCGTCTAAGCTGCCGGCGCTCTGCCATACGTAGGAAATCGAACCATTGGCACTGTCTGTATTTGCCGATGCATGGAGAGTCTGCGATTCTTCATCGTCCGTAACCGAAACTGAAGTCGGTGCGGCAAGTTCAACTTTCCTTGTCAGGGCAAAGGCTTTGGTCTCGCCATTGCTGGTAATGGAAAGATCGCTGAACGTCGTTACCGGATGACTGTCGTTGTTTCCAGTCGCTGTGGCCAGAGCGATGGTTCTCTCACCGTCGAGGAAACTTGTGTCTGTATTGGAAGAAATCGTCTTGAAGGTAGTTCCGTCCGTACTGTAGGCGGCTCTGATCGTACTGCCGTCTCGACTGAGGCGATACCAGACATTATCTATGTGGGCCATGCTTGGAGCGGTATCTACATTGCCGTCATCCCAGTATTCAGCTGCACTCTGATTTACTTCGCGTACAAGCGCCATGACTTCTCGTTCATTACTTGTATTTGAACGGCTCTTTCGTTCCACGGAAATATAGTTGTCCGCATCTTTGAAAAGGTAGAGACCGCTCGCACCCCAGTAGCCGGAGCCCTGCGGCGCATTTGCTTTGACATCAATGGAGAAGTGCTCAGCATCAACGCCATCTGGGAGTTCAAACGTTACTACATGACCCGGAGTCTGCTGCTGATACAGACCAAAGTGCCAGTGAGCCATGCTCAGTCCGGATTCACCTGGAACAATACCCGAAGCGGAGGAGTCTGCGCTTGCTCGATGTGCGATCGTTACGCCATCGGCCAGTCCATAGGCTTCTTTTTCGATTTTTACCAGCGTGCTTGCACTCGCACTGCCCGTCGTCGCAGTAACAAGAACCAGACCGCTGGAAACGCCGCTCAGCACACCGGTGCTTTCATTGATCGTGGCTGCCGTTGTGGCCTGACCCGTAAAGGCGTCACAGACACTCCAGGCGATGCTTGCATTTTCATCCGAAGCCGTAGCGGTAAAGGTCGCGTTTTCTCCTGCTTTGACAGATTCTGCAGGCGTATTAATCGTTACGGTATGTTTCGCTTCTGTCTGTACCGCTGCGGTTGTTACTGGCGCAGACAGAGCCGAACCTTTTTTCTGATAGACTTTGGCGCGAATAAATTTGCCCGCCAGGCTGTTGCCGACCGCCGGCGTAGTTCCGGTCAGCGAATCGGCCGGTGTCCATGGACCGTCTTTGCTGTCTGCCTTTTCCCAGAGAACAGCAAGTTCGGTACCTGCACTCTGGCCTTCGGCGCTGACGGAAAGCGTCTTGCCGTTCAGTGCGCACGAAGCGAAAGTCAGAGCAGGAAGCGTATTTTCCTGTGTAAGCGCAATATTCTTCACCGTCTCGCCGCTCGTTACGGTGAGTCCGGAATAGGTAACAAACGGTACAGGCGAGACAGCGTTCGATCCAGCCGCCAGTGCAATCTTGAAGTCATCTCCAAGGAATGCGCCGTCTACCTGACCGATCTTGTTAAAGGTTTCGCCGTCCTTGCTGTAGTAGCCTTCGATCGTAGTGTCTTTCTTAACGATTCGATACCATACATCCGCAGCGGTGTTCAGGTTTTCACCGTCGCCTTCCGTGCCGCCATTCCACGTTTCCGCTGCATGTTGACTGACTTCGCGGACCATGGCCATGCGCTCGGAGACATTGCTCGAGCCGTCGCGGCTCTTCTTTTCTACTGAGACGTAATTGTCCTGATCCTTAAAGAGATACAGGCCGCTGTAGCCCCAGTTTCCGTTGCCGTCTGGCGTGCTGGCTTTTACTGTTACAGTAAAGTCTGTTTTATCGATACCTTCTGGTACTGCCGTTCCCAGCGTATGTGCAGCGGCCTGCTGCTGATACAGACCAACAGGAAGCAGAGGCATTTTGATCGTGCCGTCGCCATAAACGACACGCGACAGGTCCGAATCACTTTCGGCTGCGTGCAGAACGCTCAGCGCATCGCTCAGTTTGTATTCACGCGCACCATTGATCTGGATCAAGGTACTTGCGGAAGTGCCTGCAGCTTTTGCCGTTACGCGGACGATGGATGTTGCATTGCCGGCGGTAAGGGTGCCGTCTTCGGTAATGGTTGCCCCATCGGTTTCCTGTCCGGTAAAGGCGTCGCGAACGATCCAGGAAACTTTCGTTCCTTCTTCAGCACCGGTTACTGTGGCGCTCAGTTTGGCGGTTTCTCCGCCGTTGAGGACCGTTTTATTGCTGGATACGGCGATCGTCGCATCCGATGTGGACGCATCGCCGGTAACGGTGATGGTTTTGCTTCCCATCTCGAATTTACGGGTTCCGCTGATGACATAGCCGGTAATGGTGGCTTCACCTGGGCCTTCCGCAATCAGGTTGCCGGCGGCATCGGTGGAAATCACGGATGGATCGCTGGAAAGATAGTAGGCTTTGGCATCTTCCGGCAGGTTCTGGTTCAGAGACGCGCTGGTCTGGTCGGTGGATGTGACGTCAGCCGCATTTGTTCCTCCGCCAAAGTCAATGCCCGGGCGCAGCTGCGGATCATAGGTGTTGCCTTCAAATTTAATATTCGAGCAGCCGTTAAAGGAGAACAGGTTGGAAGTATACTTGTTCATTCCCATTGTGGCTGTCGGAACCATCGTATCGCCCACTGTCATCTCATCGCTTGTGGTTGTGAAACTGAGCGAAGAGAACGGCTGCGAGCGAAGAACGGTATTGTTCTTGAACGTGATGCCTTCGGTACTCTTAGCATCCAGTACTTTATGGCCTTCGGTATAGAACGTATTGTTTTCAATGTTGATGTTGTGATGAACCGGCTTGTCCTTGGAAACGTTCGGGTTAGTCGGATCAATGAAAATGTCCTGTGAGTTGCCGTTGATAAATGTGTTGTTATAGATGTTCACATTGGTCGAACGGCCAGATTCATACCAGGACTGACCGTCACAGGAAATGTAAATGCCCGCCATGTTCATGCGGTTGAACATGTTGTCATGAATCTGGACATTGCCGCGGGTCGTACAGAGAATTCCGCGCGTCGGCGAGGCGTCAAAGACGTTGTCATGAATGTCGACATCCGGCGTATAGGAAATGTTTTCGGTCAGGTAGTTGTTGGCGGTAATGCCAGCGGGCACCGCCTCATCGAGCGTCAGGACGATGCGGCCCAGAGAACCGGTATTTTCTCCGATCCAGCCGCCTTTGCCATCCGGAGAGCTGACTGCCGTAACTGTACGGGTAGAATTGGCTACTGGCGCCATGCTTCCCTTTTCGGAGAACTCAATCTTGTCGCCGACAAAGTAGTTCGGAAAACCGGATGTCTCGTTATGCTGGTATTCCACGGTGACTTTGTTTCCATCTACGTTTGTGACTTTCAGAAATGTTCCATGCACGTTGATCGGGTCATCGTGCGGATTGTGGAACCGGGAGTTCTTGATCGTGATTTTTCCTTTGACACCGGAAATGTTGATGTCATCGGCACTTGAGGACGTTGCGCGTCCGGAGTTGTCCGGCGTATCGAAGATAACGCCGTCCAGCGTAATGTCTTCGCACATCTGCACGATGATGCCAAAACCGTGAACGTAGTTTTCTTCGATGTTCTGCAGGGTGACGTTTTTGGAATACGCCAGCGTTCCTGCGGTCTGATCGCGCAGCGTGTTGCGGGTTTGATAAACGCGGCCAGCCGGAATGTCCGGCATGGAAGAATAGTGGATCTTAAGCATGTGGTTTCCAAGATCTTCAATGCTTGAAGCACCGGAACGAGGATCCGAACTTCCGCGCCACGCATCGCCGCTTACCGCGTCAAAGCTCTGGGTATAGCTGTATGAGTTCGCCTGAGTCCAGTACGGCTGACCGGTATAGGGCGATTTGTCTGAACTCCAGTTGATGTTCGTTCCATCCAGAGTGTAGGTCAGACTTTCCGGAATGTGGTACGTGATCGTTTTTGCAGCCTGGTCCACCACAACCGCAGTCATTTCCAGACAGGTTGGTGCCGCGTAATCGATACTGAAGTTTTTGAATACGACATTTTCCGAAGAAATCGACGCATACGGCGTCATCTTGCCGTGGTAAACAAAACGGGAACCGTTGCCGTCGATGGTAACGTTCTGCATGTCTTCAATACAGATTCCGATGGTGCGCTGCGATGCGCTGGTATTCGCACCGGTTGTGTTGGACAGGTAGAGCAGTTTTTTCGTGGCCTTGTCCGGGTAGAAATTGTATTCGCCCTTTGGAAAAGAAAGCGTGACAGACTCGCCTGCATCCGTCTTTTCCTTGGCCGCAGCAATGGCCTCGATGATGGCAGGGGAACTGTCCTTGTATCCGGACGGATCCGCACCGTATTCCGTGACGTCAATAACTTCGCCGGTCAGTGCGTCATCCTGCCCGGCTCTGGCTTCGTTGGCTACGGCCGGGATGGTCGTCGTTAACAGCGGACTGGCGCCGAGCAGCAGCGAAAGAAACGCGCTGGTCAGCTTAGCAGCTTTTTTCATTTTTACTCCTTCTTTTTTCTCCGGTTTTCGACATTCAAATCCATATTCTTTTGCGGTTTTCTCTGTATTTTGCCCGAACAGAGACTGCCTGAAAAAGAAAAAAACAGCCCGAATACTTTTTCAATATGAATAGACATGTCTGCCAAAAACGCTGGATTTTGTTCATTCTTGATTTACATCTTAGGGAAAGTGGAATGATATCCTTTACATTTTAACTTTAAAAAATAGCAGAAAACAGATCCCTTTAGTGAAATGAAGTGTACCCCATGTCAAGGACACGATAATTAGAGAGAACCCTTTGTTCGGAC